>NZ_JAVRHI010000021.1:0-79610 GCF_034105845.1 Streptomyces sp. CRN 30
GATACGGGAGACGGGGCCGCGGTCGTCGTCGGTGAGGAGGTAACAGGGTTTGCCTTCCCCGTGGGACCAGGGGAGGAGACGGGGCGGGCGGATAAGGTCGGTCATGTCATCAGCTCCAACTGGTGACCGTGCCCCGGGGCGGCTGATTCCCGTCGCCGGGGTCTTGCGTTGTTCCACCATAGCTCCAGCACTCTAGGCATGCTAGGGCTTCCTAGATTCCTGGGCATCGCACGCATGTGCAGGCATGCGCATGATGGTGCATGTGATGGAGTTCGCCCCCGACATTCCCCGCTGGCGTCAGGTCGCCAAGATCATCCGTACCCGCATCGCCGACGGCACCTACGGTCCACGGACCCGTGTGCCCTCGGTCGTGCAATTGACGGCGGAGTTCGGCATCGCCAACGCGACGGCACACAAGGTGCTGCGCGCCCTGCGCGAGGAGGGACTGACCTACACCGAACCCGGCCTCGGTTCCTTCGTCTCCTGGCGTACGGAAGAGAAGCCCGCCGAGTAGCCGCCGGGACACCCGCGTTCCGCCGGTCCGGCACGCGGCGCCCACCCCGTACCCTGACCGGGGGGGCCGGAGCCAATTGGTGTGGCTCCGGCCCCCTTTTCGGTCGGCCGCGGCCGCGCAGGCCGGGTCAGGCGTTCCGGAGGCCGGGTCAGGCGTTCCAGCGGTCCAGGTAGACGATCTTGCCGTAGGACTGGCCGAGCCAGAGCTTGGAGCCGCCGACGAGGGCCTCGTTGTCGTAGGTGGAGCTGTCCTCGCCCCCGGGGTTCACGACGACGGTGGCACGCTCAAGGCACCAGCCCGGCGCGCTGCCCTCGGGCTCCATGCGCACGTAGACGGGGTTCCGGGCGACGGCGGCGGTGTCCAGCTGCGGGTGGCGCGGGTCGTTGTACTCCGCCTCCTCGACGTTGGAGTCGGTGCCGAAGACGTAGGTGTCGCCCTGCCCCCTGTCGGCGTCGCTGGCCCCGGCGAGGTCCAGGACGAACTCGCGCCCGGCGATGCCGAGATAGAGCCAGCTGTCGGTGCCGGCCTCGTCGACGTCGGCCGTGGTGATCTCCGCGGTGATCTTCGTGATGGCTGCCATGAGCGCACCCTTCTGTGTCGTTCCGACTGGTTACTTCTTTGCATGCCCGGTTCAAGTGCATAGACACTGTTCGACACGAATGAGGTATTTGTGTGACTAGTAGCAAGGTGCCTCCCTCCCGGCTCCATCCGTAAGAGAGCCGTCAAAGGCGGGCACGCGGACGTCAGGAAGCCGTCAACGACGCTCGTAACCGGACATCCGTGGCTGTTTCCTTCAAGGCGTCCGATCCGCTCGCCGGATGTCCCGGAGCCGGATGTGCCGTAGCCGGGTGTCCCGGAGATCTAGGAGCTAGCGATGGCCGATCTGGCCTTCGTCCTCGCCACCGTCGCGGTGTTCGCGCTGGTGGCCCTCGTCGCCAAGGGAGTGACGAAGCTGTGACCGCCGAGAACGTCGTCGGCCTGGTCGTGGCCGTCGCCCTGCTGGGCTACCTCGTCGTCGCCCTGATCCACCCCGAGAGGTTCTGAGCGCCGCCATGGGTCCCGTAACCGCCGGCGTGCTCCAGCTGCTCGCCCTCATCGCGGCACTCGCGCTCGCGTATATACCGCTCGGCACCTACCTGGCCCGGGTCTTCTCCTCCGACCGGCACCTGCGGGTCGAGCGATGGATCTACCGGGGCATCGGCGCCGACCCCGACGTGCGGATGCGCTGGCCCGCGTACCTGCGCGGCGTCCTCGCCTTCTCCGTCGCCGGTGTCCTCTTCCTCTACCTCCTCCAGCGGCTCCAGGGTGTCCTGCCCGGCTCGCTCGGCTTCGACTCCGTCAGCCCGGCGCAGTCCTTCAACACCGCCGCGTCCTTCGTCGCGAACACCAACTGGCAGTCGTACTACGGCGAGCAGACCATGGGCCACGTCGTCCAGACCGCCGGTCTCGCCGTGCAGAACTTCGTCTCCGCCGCCGTCGGCATCGCCGTCGCGGTCGCCCTCGTACGGGGATTCGCCCGCGCCCGCACCGGCGAACTCGGCAACTTCTGGGCCGACCTGGTCCGCGGCGTCGTCCGCGTCCTGGTCCCGATCGCCGTCGTCGGCGCGCTGATCCTCGTCGCCTGCGGCGTGATCCAGAACTTCTCCGGCATCCACGAGGTCGGCCAGTTCACCGGCGGGTCCCAGCAGTGGAACGGCGGCGCGGTCGCCTCCCAGGAGGTCATCAAGGAACTCGGCACCAACGGCGGCGGCTACTTCAACGCCAACTCCGCCCACCCCTTCGAGAACCCGACCCCCTTCACCAACCTCTTCGAGATCTTCCTGATCCTGGTGATCCCCTCCGCGCTGACCCGCACCTTCGGCCTCATGGTCGGCTCGGTGAAGCAGGGCTACGCGATCCTCGGCACCATGGCCGCCCTCTGGCTCGGCTTCACCGCCCTGATGATGTGGACCGAGTTCGCCCACCACGGCCCGGCGCTGCAGGCGGCCGGCGGCGCGCTGGAGGGCAAGGAACTGCGGTTCGGCGTCGGCGGCTCGTCCATCTTCGCGGTGGCGACGACGATGACCTCGACCGGCGCGGTGGACTCCTTCCACTCCTCCTTCACCGGGCTCGGCGGCGGCATCACCATGATCGGGATGATGCTGGGCGAGATCGCGCCCGGCGGCACCGGCTCCGGCCTCTACGGCATGCTCGTCATGGCGGTCATCGCGGTCTTCATCGCCGGTCTGATGGTCGGCCGCACCCCGGAGTACCTCGGCAAGAAGATCGGCCCCCGCGAGATCAAGCTGGCGGCCCTCTACATCCTGGTCACCCCGGCGCTGGTACTCGTCTTCACCGCCGCCTCGCTGGCGCTGCCCACCCCGCCGGACTCCATGCTCAACTCCGGCGCGCACGGGTTCTCCGAGGTGCTCTACGCCTTCACCTCGGCCGCCAACAACAACGGCTCGGCGTTCGCCGGGCTCAACGCGAACACCGACTGGTTCAACACCATGACCGGGCTGGCGATGCTGCTCGGCCGGTTCCTGCCGATGGTGTTCGTCCTGGCGCTGGCCGGCTCGCTGGCCGAGCAGCGGCCCGTACCCGTCACCACGGGCACCCTGCGCACCGAGAAACCCCTTTTCACCGGCCTGCTGGTGGGCGCGATCCTCATCGTCACCGGCCTCACCTACTTCCCGGCGCTCGCCCTGGGACCGCTCGCGGAAGGACTGGCGTGATGACCACCCGTACAGAGTCGGATCTTGCAGAGCCGGACCGTGCAGAGCCGAATCGTGCAGAGCTGGACCGCACAGACTCGGACCGCACGGAGTCCGACCGCACGAAGACAGCAGCCGGTCTCTTCGACCCCGCGCAGCTGCTGAAGGCCGTACCGCAGGCACTGCGCAAACTCGACCCCCGCGTCCAGGCCAAGTCACCCGTGATGTTCGTGGTGTGGATCGGCTCGGTCCTCACCACCGTCTTCGCCGTCACCGACCCCGGCGACTGGTTCGGCTGGGTCATCAGCGTCTGGCTCTGGCTGACCGTGGTCTTCGCCAACCTGGCGGAGGCGGTCGCCGAGGGGCGCGGCAAGGCGCAGGCCGACACCCTGCGCAAGGCCAAGACCGACACGGTGGCGCGGCTGACCGACGGCACCGTGGTGCCCGGCACCGAGCTGAAGGTCGGCGACCGGGTGGTCTGCGAGGCCGGGGACGTCATCCCCGGTGACGGCGACGTCGTCGAGGGCGTCGCCTCCGTCGACGAGTCGGCGATCACCGGCGAGTCCGCACCCGTCATCCGCGAGTCGGGCGGCGACCGGTCCGCCGTCACCGGCGGCACCAAGGTCCTCTCCGACCGCATCGTCGTCCGGATCACCGCCAGGCCCGGTGAGACCTTCATCGACCGGATGATCGGCCTGGTGGAGGGCGCGGCCCGGCAGAAGACGCCCAACGAGGTGGCGCTGAACATCCTGCTCGCCTCACTGACCATCGTCTTCCTGCTGGCCTGCGCCACCCTCCCGCCGTTCGCCTCGTACGCCGGCACCCACCTGACGATGATCGTGCTGGTCGCGCTGCTGGTCTGCCTGATCCCCACCACGATCGGCGCGCTGCTCTCCGCGATCGGCATCGCGGGCATGGACCGGCTGGTGCAGCGCAACGTGCTCGCCATGTCGGGCCGCGCGGTCGAGGCGGCGGGTGACGTCTCCACCCTGCTCCTCGACAAGACCGGCACCATCACCCTCGGCAACCGCCAGGCCGCCGAATTCGTGCCCGTGCGCGGCACCACCGAGGCCGAACTCGCGGACGCCGCCCAGCTCTCCTCGCTCGCCGACGAGACCCCCGAGGGCCGCTCGATCGTGGTCCTCGCCAAGGAGCGGTACGGGCTGCGCGAACGCCACCAGGGCGAGCCGGCGCACGCCGAGTGGATCGAGTTCACCGCGCAGACCCGGATGTCGGGCGTGGACGTGACCGTGAACGATCGAGAGGTTCGCAGGGTCCGCAAGGGCGCGACCGGTTCGGTGGTCGCCTGGGTGACCGAGCGCGGCGGCACGGTCGCCCCCGACACCCAGCACCTGACCGACGAGATCTCCCAGGCGGGCGGCACCCCCCTCCTCGTCGCCGTCGAGGACGCGGACGGCGCCCGCGTGCTGGGCGTCATCCACCTCAAGGACGTCGTCAAGCAGGGCATGCGCGAGCGGTTCGAGGAACTGCGCCGCATGGGCATCCGTACGGTCATGATCACCGGCGACAACCCGCTGACCGCGAAGGCCATCGCCGACGAGGCCGGCGTGGACGACTTCCTCGCCGAGGCCACCCCCGAGGACAAGATGGCCCTCATCAAGCGGGAGCAGGCGGGCGGCAAGCTGGTCGCGATGACGGGCGACGGCACGAACGACGCGCCCGCGCTCGCGCAGGCCGACGTGGGTGTCGCCATGAACACGGGTACGTCGGCCGCCAAGGAGGCCGGCAACATGGTCGACCTCGACTCCGACCCGACGAAACTCATCGAGATCGTCGGGATCGGCAAGCAGCTCCTCATCACGCGGGGCGCGCTGACGACGTTCTCCATAGCCAACGACGTCGCCAAGTACTTCGCAATCATCCCGGCGCTGTTCGCCGCGGTCTACCCGGGCCTGGACAAGCTGAACATCATGCGGCTGTCCTCCCCGGACTCCGCGATCCTCGCCGCGGTCGTCTTCAACGCGCTGATCATCGTGGCGCTGGTGCCGCTGGCGCTGCGCGGCGTGCGGTACCGGCCGATGACGGCCGACCGGATGCTCCGCCGCAACCTGACCGTCTACGGGCTCGGCGGCCTGATCGCCCCCTTCGTCGGCATCAAGCTCATCGACATGCTGCTGTCCCTCGTCCCCGGACTGTGATTCCCGAAAGCGTGCTGACCGCCATGAACAACTCGGTATCCGCCACCGTCCGCCTCCTCGGCGCGGGCCTGCGCGCCCTGCTCGTCCTCACCCTGGTGACGGGCGTCGTCTACCCCCTCGTCGTCACGGGCCTGGCCCAGGGCCTGTTCCCCGCCAAGGCGAACGGCTCGGAAGTGAGCGACGCGGACGGCAGGACCGTCGGCTCGTCCCTCATAGGCCAGTCCTACGACCTCCCCCTCAAGGCCGGCCAGGACGGCCAGGAGACCCCCGAGCCCGACCTGAGGTGGTTCCAGGGCCGCCCGGCGAACGGCCTCGGCACCAACAGCCTCAACACCCGGTACGACCTGGTCCTCTCCGGCGCCACCAACCTCGCCGCCGACAGCCCCGACCTCGTCCGGCAGGTCGAGGACGCCAAGGCGGCGGTCGTCGAGGACAACTCCGTACCGGGGTACAAGGTGGACCCCGCCGACGTCCCGGCCGACGCGATCACGTCCTCCGGCTCCGGCCTCGACCCGGCGATCTCCCCTGCGTACGCGGAACTCCAGGTCCACCGGGTCGCGGAGCGGAACGGCCTGTCCGTGGCGGAGGTACGGCAGCTGGTCACCCGGCACGAGGAGGGCCGCACCCTCGGCTTCATCGGGGAACCGCGGGTCAATGTGCTGGAGCTGAACGTCGCCCTGAAGGAGCTGGTCGGCAAGACGACGCCCTGAAGGAGCTGGTCGGCAAGACGTCGCCCTGAAGGAGCTGGTCGGCAGGACGACGGGCTGACGGAGCGGCCCGTCGGTGTTCCCGCGCGTCGGCCGACGCAGGCCCAAGACCGTTGCGGGGGCGGGTCGTTACGATGGCGGGGGTGGGGTCGGCTCCGGGGCTCGTACCCGGTGGCGTGTCCGGCCCTGCCGCGCGGTCGGCCCGGACCCGGTACGGCTTTCCCCGCGGTACGGCCGCGCACGCAGACGCACGCAGACGGACGCAAGGCAACGTAGCCCACGTGCAGATGGAGCCGTCCATCGGTTGGAGCTGTCCATGCGCATCGACCGTTCGAAGCTGTCGCTCGACCACCCCGTCTCCTCGCTCGATCCCCACCGCGCGACCCACGACGAAGCAGCCGAGTGGCTGCGGTACGGGCCCCTGGTGCCGGTGGCGCTGCCGGACGACGTCCGCGCCTGGGCGGCCATGTCGGCCGAGGCCGCCCAGACGGTGCTGGACGCCCACCCCGACCTCTCCAGCGATCCACGGCACTGGGGCGCGTACGCGCGCGGGGAGATACCGGCCGGATGGCCGCTGCTCCACCTGATCGTCGCGGAGTCGATGCTCAACGCGGACGGAGCCGACCACCGCAGGCTCCGACAGCTGGTGAGCCGCGCCTTCACCCCCAGGCGCGTCGACGCGCTCGCGCCCCGCATACGTGAGATCACCGAGGAGTTGCTGGACGGCCTGGAGTCCAGGGGCCCGGAGAAGATGACCGACCTCAAGGAGGGCTTCGCCTACCCACTTCCCCTGCTGATCGTCTGCGAACTGTTCGGTCTCACCGACGCCGACCAGCAGCGCCGACTGCGTGACAACTACCGGACGATGCTGGATGTCGAGGTGAGCGGTGCCGAGCGGCAGGCGGCCGCAGCCGGGCAGCGCGAGGTGCTGGCACGTCTGATCGACGAACGGCGCGCGGCCCCGCTCGGCGATCTGACCAGCGCGCTGATCGAAACGCTGGACGACGAGCACGGCAAACTGACGCAGACAGAGCTGATCGACACCCTGGAGATCATTCTGCTCGCCGGCCACGAGACCACGGTCAACTCGCTGACCAGCACCATCCACGCCCTGCTCACCCATCCCGACCAGCTCACCGCGCTCCTCGACGGCGAACTGGACTGGCCGTCCGCCGTGGAGGCGGGCCTGCACTGGAACGCCCCCCTGCGCACCTTGTTCATGCGCTACGCGGTGCGGGAGACCGTCCTGCACGGAGTGACCGTGCGCCGCGGCGAGCCGATCGCCGTAGGTGTGGCAGCCGCCAACCGCGAGCGACGCGGAACGGTTCCCACACGCTTCGACATCCGCGACTCCCGCCACTACGACCGCCAGCTCGCCTTCGGCGCCGGCCCGCACTACTGCCTGGGCGCGGCCCTGGCCCGCCTGGAGAGCGGAATCGGCCTCTCCAGGCTCTTCACCCGGTTCCCGGCCATGCGGCTGGCCGTACCCGAGTCCGAGCTGGTGCCCGTGATCTCGACAGCGATGAACGGCTACGCCGCTCTGCCGGTCGTCCTCGGGCCGACATCCACCTGAGCGGTAGGAAGGCGACTGGGCGGATCGTCCAGGTGACGCGGCGCCCGAGTCCAGAGCCGGCGAGATCGTACGCAGCGCGATCGCTACCCACCTGTCCGCCTGAGACGCCGAGCAGGCGTCGAACGAGCCTTGCAGGGATCGGCGGTCTCCATCGAAGTCGTCGACGCCTGCAAGGTCATCTCCGCCCAGCACCACTTCCCATGGATGCCGGGCTCGGCGCCGTGCCGAGTGGCCAGTGCGGTGACAAGCAGCAGGCCACGGCCGGTTTCGCTGTCGTCGTCCGGACAGCTCGGCAGGGGCAGTACGGGACTGGTGTCGTGGACAGCGATACGGAGGCATCGCTCGGTGAGCCGTACCCACAGGACGACCGGCCCCTCGTCGACGTGTCGGAGCGCGTTTGTCGTCAGCTCACTGATCAGCAACTCGGCGATGTCGAGGTCGGTGTCCGCCGGCCCGGCCTTCCACGCTCGTATGGCTGCGACTGCCTGCCGGCGGACAGTCGTCGCACCGGTGGACAGGCCAGGCACGGGAAGAGTGAACTGCTGCGTCGCCATGAGTGACCTTTCGGTTGATTCGGCCACTCAACGCAACCAACATGTCAGGCATCGGGTCTTCGGCCTGTGCCGGTGTCGCATCGCGTATGCGGATGCTGCATGACATCGGAACACCGCTGCTCCAGGTCCGTTGAGAACGGCAGGAGCGCCGACGGCGGAGGGAGTCGTGACGCATGGTCGGAGAGCAGAGCGAGGGGCAACGGATCGGTGCGTTGATCCGGCGGGCCCGTCTGGTGCAGCAGCGGTCGCAGAAGGACGTCGCCGCGTCACTCGGATATCACCAGTCCAAGATGAGTCGGCTGGAATGCGGTCGCGGCACGGAGGACGTACGCGTGCTGCGCGCTGTGGCGCGTGAACTTCATATCCCGTGTGCGCAATTGGGCTTGTCGGCCGATACCACGAGTTCCTCGGCCGGAGAGGAGACCGTCGCGATGCAGCGCCGTACCTTCCTGGCCGCCGGTCTAGGAGCGTTGGCCACTCCCCCGACGCCGTCTCCCAAATCTTCAACGACGTCCACACAAGAGGAGTTGGCGCTCTCTCTCCTGCCGGACCTGCCGCTCTCGGCGCCACCGGGCCCAGGCGGTCAGCCCGGCAGGACCGTGCTCAGCGGACGGGTGGACACGGCGCGACGACTTCTCTACGCATGTGACTACGCGGCCCTCGAACAGACGCTGCCCCACCTCATCGGTGACCTGCGGCACGCCGCCGCCTATGCCACCGAGGCTACGGAGGTGCTCGCGGGGCTGCTGGCGACCGCGTACCAGACCGCGACCAGCCTGCTCGTCAAGCAGCGCGACCAAGGTCACGCGTGGCTCGCCGCCGGCCGCGCGATGGCCGAGGCCGAGCGCTCCGGCGACCCGGTGATCCTCGCGTCCAGCATTCGCGTACAGGCGCATGTGCTGGCACGGGAGAAGCACACCGCGCAAGCCGTCACGCTCGTCCGCCATACCGCCGGCCAGATGACCGGCTCCTACGACCGCCGGTCCCCGGCCTACCTCGCCGCCCTCGGACTGCTGCTCCTGAGAGGCGTGACCGCGGCCGGTGCCGGCGGAGACCGTGCGAGCGCGGACGGCTTCCTCAGCGAGGCCAAGGAGGTCGCCCGGTACGTCTCCGTCGACCGACCGGACGCCTGGGCCAACTTCGACCAGGCCAACGTCGCCGTGCACGAGGTCAGTGCCCTCGTCGCCTTCGGAGACGCGGGAACGGCGCTCCGGACGGCGCGCTCACTGAGGCACCGCCCCCTCGTGGCGGAGCGCAGAGCGGCCGTGTGGGTGGAGACGGCCCGAGCCCACAGCCAACTGGACCGACCGGCAGACGCGTACCGGGCTCTCCGCGTCGCCGAGACGTGCGCCGCCCAGGAAGTACACCGTCCCGAGGTCCGTGACCTGGTGGCGGAAATGGTCGCCCGTGACCGGCACCGTACGGTGCCGGGACTGCACGCCTTCGGCCGTCGGCTGGGGGCCGCCGCATGACCGTGCCGATCAGCTCCGACCTCACCCCGTTCCTCTACGTCATAGTCTGCGGTTGCGGGAACGCCGGTGACATCGGCACCCTCATCGACGCCGCCCAGAAGCGGCACTGGGATGTCGGGGTCATCGCCACGCCGCAGGGTTTCGGCTTCATCGACGCCGAGGCGATCGCGACACTGACCGGCTACCCGGTCCGTTCGGCCTGGCACGCACCCGGCGACGCACGTTCCTTCCCGCCCGCGGACGCCATCGCCGTGGCCCCGGCCAGCTTCAACACGGTCAACAAGTGGGCAGCCGGCATCTGCGACACGCTCGCCCTGTCCGTCCTCTGCGAATCGCACGGCCTGGGCACTCCCACAGCCGTCCTCCCGTACGTGAACTCCGCCCTCGCGGCCCACCCCGCCTACCGGCGGAGCCTGGAACTGCTGCGCGAGACGGGCGTCCTGATCGGCACCTACGAGCCACACCGGCCGAAGGCCGGCGGTGGAGCACATCGATTCCCCTGGCACGAGGCACTCGACCTCCTGGAGCCACGACTTGGGCGACGACCCGTGTCGGGGAGCCCGTGAGTTCCGCTACTACGGTCTCAGCTTGGGAAACCGAGGCGACTCACCGGCCACCGCGCGGCTGACCGTGACTGGCACGATCCGTCGACTGCGGGTGGTCACGGTGTCAGTCTGCCGACGTGCCCCAAGGCGATGAGGCCGATACCAACGGCGGTCAACGAGGGATTCGTGACACCACCACACGCTACGAGCAGCGCCCCCGTGCCCCAGAGCCTCGGATGCCGAACGTGGTGTTGTAACCACCTGCCCGGCGTTCGGCCGAGCAGTAGGCCGTGTATGCCGAGCACGGCACAGGCAAGCCAGAAGGCTCCTACCAGCAGTACGAACGGCAGGAGGAAGATCGCAAATGACGGCGACATGATCGGTTTCCCGGCAGATCAGCAGGCTGGCTCGGCACGGCAGTCTCACACATCCATGCCGACGCCTACGCCCGGACCCCGCAGATGCCGCGCGTCCCCCGGGCCGTCGCCGCCGGCATCCCCTTGGCCTCCGACGGGCGCCCCCCCAGGACGTTGTCGATCGAGGCCGCACCGTCCGCCGTGAGGGTGTGGACCACAGGGCCGAGCAGTGGGCGGAGATCCGCCACTGACAGCTCCCCGCCGAGGCCAGGGCCGGCGACCAGCAGTCACACCGGAGCATTCACCTGGCAGCACGCCACAGGCGCCACCGCGTCGGCCAGCGGGCTCTTGAGGGTCGACTCATCGCCGCGGGCGCCCACCATCCTCCACGTCGGGAGATCCCTCGATGGCCGATCACAGGGCGCACTGAAGTGGACCCTGTCCCGCCTGAGTGCCGAGCCGGTGACCCAGGCCGTCGCGCAATCCGCTACCGCTCTGCTGCGCGCAGCGGAACTGCACGGCCACGGGTACGCCATCGACGCCATGCTCTGCGCGACCGCCCTACAACATCCCGGCCAGGTGACGCTCCTGACTGCCGATGTCGAACACCTCGCCTTGCTCACTGCCGAGCACCCACGCATAAGTACGGAGAAGGTCTGAACCGAGGCGCCTCGCAAAGACGGTGCCCCACTTCAGTGCGACCGCGAGGGCATGGTTCTGACGACCCACTCCATGTCGTCATCGGTGAGGGCACGACGTGCGCTTGTGGTGCACTGCTGGGCGTTCACCGCCGGCGCTTCTCACCGCTTCTGCGCCCGATACCGCTTCATGAGTACGGTGATCCGGCCGCTGTCCGCCTTGCCGTTCAACTCGACCAAGAGGTCGTCCGGGCAAAGTTCGTAGAGGTCTCCCCACCAACGACGGCCGTGGTTGTCCCATATCCGGTAGCCGCCTGGCACGCCTCGCGCGACGTACCGCCGTCTGCCGCCCACGGACCGCCCCCTTCACGCTGCGATCGTTCCGATGCTGTGAAGCAAGAGGAGCTGTGCTCAGCTCGACACTGCCCCGCCCGCGAAGCCGACTGCAAGGTCTCCCAGTACGTCACAAAGGGCGCTCACCCACTGCTTCATCCTGCTCGACTCAGGTTCATCAGCCATACGGTTCTCCTCGTCGTTCGTCTCCATGGTCCGGTCGTCGTTGCTCAACTTCGATGCCAGAACCTTGCAGATGACGGCTGCGGAGAGGGACAGTGCGAGACTCGGCAGCGCCGAGCTGAGCACAGCTCCGCAGGGATTTTACGGCCTGGCGCCTGTCGGTGGGCGAGTGGCAGGAAGACGACTGGGCGGATCGCCCAGGTGATGCGGGTGCTGGCGTGGGTGATGGTGACCGTGCAGGATTTCCGGCGGAGCAGGGCTCGCCCGAGCCGCGTATGGCCGGCGCCTTCTCCGGGTCCCCGACGTCCTCCGTCCAGTACTCGCACCAGAAACCGTGAGTGGGCTGCGGCGTCAGCATGGGTGGGCTCCCCGCTTGCTGTGTGCGAAGAGGTGGGCGGTCACCGTGTGACCCTCCTCGGTGTGGTGCACCGCCACCCGATCCGCGATCAGGCTGACCATCCCCAGCCCCCGGCCGTGCGCGGCGTCTTGGTCCTGGGACTCAACCACGGGTGCGGTGTCCGTGCCCCCGCCGTCCGTCACCGACAGGGCGACAATCCGTGTGGAGACGGCGAGCACCAGGTAGAAGCTGCCGTCCGCTCCGCCGCTGGCCGTGTGCAGGACCGCGTTCGCGCTCAGCTCGCTCACGATCAGCTCGGCGTCTTCGGCCACGGGTGAGCCGCGCAGGATGTCCCGCGTCCAGCGGCGGGCCTGGGGACTCAGTTGCCCCGGTGTCCCGGAAGGGGTCAGCCGGGGTAGGCCGCCATGTGCAGCGGGATTAAGCTAGAGAAGTTTCACGCCGTCGTGGGCGCGGACGGCCGGCGGGGAGGCCGCGTCGAGTGCATCCAGGACGCGGATCGCGTACGCCTCGTCGGCGAGTTCGGTAACTTCTTCGCGGGTGGCCCAACGCAGTGCACGCGTCTCGTCCCCGGTGGTAGGCGTGCCGTCGACCGCTTCGCAGCGGAAGACGAGGGAAACGATGAGACCCGTCATGTTCTTGTAGACGCCCGTCAAGGTCGCGGGAAGTGTGACCTTGAGGCCGGTCTCTTCGAGGACTTCCCGCTGAAGCGCCTCGGGGATGGTCTCCTCGCGTTCGAGGACGCCGCCCGGGGGCTCCCAGTGCCCGTTGTCCCGGCGCTTGATCAAGAGGGCCCGGCCCCGGTCGTCGACTATGACCCCGGCGACGCTCACGGAATGCGGGCGTTCTGTACGCACGTTCCTCGGCCCTCTCGGCTGACTAGGCCTCTCACCGTAGCAACATCACTTGCCCACTCGTCTAGATATCTAAAGGAGTACACCGTGACGTCTCTACCGAGCGTCCTCGAGGGCCTGGACCCCAAGCGATCGTGCCGTTTTTCGGCAGATCGCCGATCTGTTGCGGGAGGCAATTGACCGTGGGCGCTTCGCGGAAGGGCAGAAGCTTCCCTCGGAGGCCGAGCTGGTCGAGCATTACGGCGTCTCCCGGATGACCGTCCGGAACTCCTTCTCCATCCTTCAGGGTGAGGGCCTGGTCCACGCCGAGCACGGCAAGGGCGTCTTCGTCCGCCCCCGCCCACCTGTGCGGCGGCTCGCCTCCGACCGGTTCGCCCGGCGCCACCGCGAGCAGGGCAAGTCCGCGTTCATCGTGGAGGCGGACGCCGTCGGCAGTCACCCCCAGGTGGACAGCCTGGAGGTCAAGGAGGAGAAGGCCAGCCAGGACGTCTCCACCCGCCTCGGCTCGGTGCGCCGCGTCCTCGCCCGTCGTCGCCGCTATCTCCTCGACGGCCGGCCTGTGGAGTGCGCCGCCTCCTACCTTCCGCTCGACATCGCCCGCGGGACACTCATCGCCGAGCCGAACCCGGGCCCCGGCGGCATCTACGCCCGCCTCGAAGAACTCGGTCACCGCCTCGACCACTTCGAGGAAGAGATCCGCGCCCGGATGCCCTCCCCCTCCGAGGTCAAGACGCTGCAACTGGCTCCCGGCGTCCCCGTGATCCACCTGATCCGCACCGCCTACGACACCGAGAAGCGGGCCGTGGAGGTCTGCGACACCGTGATGGCGGCGGATGCGTACGTCCCCTCCTACCAGCTCCCGGCGACCTGACCGATGGTGCGCGAGGCCACGCGGGCGACCTGCCGGAGGGCTGCCTGATGGAGAACAAGAAGGGCAGACGTCGTCGCCTCGATTCCGCGCGGCAGTGCCGTTCGGGGTGCTGGACGGCTGACTCCATCGGTCCCGGCGCCAGCGAGCGCATCCGCCCTGAAGAGACCTTCGCGACCAAGAAGGACACTGAGATCTGGCTGTCCCGACGGCCGTCCGCACGACAACGACAGGGCTGCGGACGGGCAGCCCGACCTTCTGGTGCGGTTGTCGTGCGCAACCCACCCACCGGTCTAGACAACGCACAACCCCCGGGTCCATGACCTGGGGGTTCGTGTTGGAGCGGGTGACGAGAAACGACCTCGCGCTCTCAGCTTGGGAAGCGTTGGCGCTCGACTGAGCCTCGTGCGCGTGACCTGCGCAGGCGGCAATCGCTGGGGCGGTCGTACGGGGCAGATCCCGCCGTTGTTGACCGTGGTTGTCCGCCCTTACGGGCACGCTATGGGCACGGGGCGCGAAGACTGGTGGGCAGAGTGCGTTCTCGGACGGGCACGGTACCGAGCCGGACTAGGCCGGACGGTCAGTCGGGAAACGCCTCCACGCGCGCACAGAGACTGCTGCCGCATGGTTGTCAGTGGCTGGACCTAGTGTGCCCGCGTGACGACATTTCGATCCGGCTTCACGCTCTGGAAACTGGTCCAGGCGGCACGGGAACTGAGTGAGGACGCGCAGGTCCGCGAGCGCGTCGATGCGGTGTTACACATCATGGGCGACTTCGGGGGGACGTACGGCAAGGGGAAGGCGCTGGTGAACGCCCTGGAGGACGTGGCCCAAGAGGCTGTACTACACGGCGACTTCGTATTCGCCCAGCGCTTCCAGCGCTTCGCCGCCTATGCCAGAGGCGATCTGTTCCTTGACATCCTTGAGAACTACTACGACGACAAAGCCCGGCAGCGCAGCGAGAAGTACATGCGCAGGATGGCCGCGCTGGGTGCGGACAGGGCGGTCGCCGCTCTGGATGTCCTGTGCCGCGACAAGCCCGGCGCAAGCGCCGCCGACGCCCGTAACCTCTTTCGCGGCATAGCCCAGTCCGTCGACTACCTGGGCCTCGGGGACGGAGAGGGCGGGGTTCGGCTCTCCAGCAAGGAGGCGAGGCGACTCCAGGAATACGGACACATGGAGATGGTTCTTCGTAACCTGCCCCGACCCGCCTCCGCCGAGGCCGCCCGGATGATGAGCGACGTCCTTGCCGATGTCGACGCCGGCTTGCTGGCCCAGTTGCTCGAACTGCGGGCCCGGCAGGTCGGACTGGCGGCCCTGCGCACCGCAGTGGAGGACCCGGACAGCTCCGAGAGTGCCCTCCACGACTGTTTGAAGAACCAGGAATGGATCTTCGGCGGGGCCTTCGTGGCCGAGCTGGCGCGCCGACAGTACACCCCGGACGCCATCCTCGACATCCCGCTCCTGCGCGGCGACGGCTCCCTGCACGTGGTGGAGCTCAAGCGCTCCAACATCAAGGACTTGGTCGTACGACGCTCCGGCCATCTCATGCTGGGCGCCCCGGCGCACCGCGCGGTCTCCCAAGCGCAGAACTACCTCCGGGCCATGGACGAGAACCGCCCGCGCATCCTGGCCGAGCACGGAGTCGACACCCGCCGGGCTTCGGCGACGGTAGTGATCGGACACCCTCGGTACGTGACTGGGGACGTCACCTCCCGAGAGATCGCGGAGACGCTGCGAACCTACAACACGCACCAGGCGCGCATAGAAGTGATCACGTACGAGACCCTGCTGGATTCAGCCTCCCGCATGCTGGCTCTGTCGTCGGCACGGCAGGACGCAGGCCCCGACCCGGACGAGGAGCCCGCCGCATGAGCGACACATCACCCGCGATCGAACCGCTCCTGGCCCGCTTGTGCGGCGGTGAGATCACTGACAAGGACTACGTCGGGTACTTCATGAACGAGCATGGAGAGGAACTCGTGTTCGCCCAGCGCCGGGGCGAGGCAACCGCTCGGCTCTGGCACAGCGACGCGGACTGGGAGATGTTCCTGGTCGGTGACCACTCGATTCGGCTCGACGGCCCGATGGACGGGATGATCACCGTTGCGGGTCTGATCATCAACCGCGAGGAGGCGACATGGCTGTCCTCCTGCCTCGCCGCTTCGCGCCATCTACGGCAGGGACGGGCCTGACCACGTCAGCGGGCGGGGCCTGGGTCAGGGTCGGCGGCCAGGCCCCCCACGTGAGCCCTGCCCTGCCCGGGATGACCGCACTCGTGCCGCCCTGTCCGGGGACCGAGTCGCTTGAGTGTCGGTTCATGTTAACGCTTGCATTAATATCGGCCTCGTGGCTCAATGGGAAGTGGTCCTGGTCGCGGAGGTAGCGGCATGGTTCGAAGCGCTGGCCGAAGAGGACTGGGACAGTGCCGAGCAGGTGGAAGACGCCATCGACATGCTGGCGGCCACAGGTCCGACTCTGGGGCGTCCGCTGGTCGACCGAATCAAGGGTGCTGCCAGCCATCACCTGAAGGAGCTGAGACCGGGTTCGTCCGGAAGCAGCGAGATCCGGATCCTTTTCGCTTTCGATCCAGTACGCCGGGCCGTGCTGCTGGTGGCCGGTGACAAGGCTGGGGACTGGCAGCGCTGGTACGACGCCAATATCCCGATCGCTGAGAAGCGCTACCAGACGCATGTGATCGATCTTGAGATCAGGGAGTACGAATGAGCGCAGTCGGTTGGGAGGAGACCAAGCGCAGGGCGCGCGAGCGGCGCGAAGCCGCTGGGCTGCCGGTGCGTTCTTCTTCGCAGAAGCAGGAAGCCATGGCCAGGCTGACCGCGGAGGTGCGTGCCCACAAGCTGGCGGAGATCCGGCGTGAACAGGAGCTGACTCAGCGCCAGGTCGCCGCGTCCATGGGAGTTTCGGCTCCCCGTGTCTCCGCCATCGAGCACGGCGAGCTGGACCGTGCCGAGGTGGCCACGCTCAGGGCCTATGTGGAGGCACTTGGAGGCCGGCTACGCGTGGTCGCGGATTTCGGAGACGCGGAGTACATCGTGGCCTGAACAGGCTGCCGCTTTTACCTGCCTGGCTCGGCTCTCTGCCCTCTTCTGTGTGCAGTGGGTGACGAACAACTTACTCGCATGACCTGGCCGAGGCCGATCTCCCCCACCAGGGGGGGGCGCCTGGGGACACCAGTCGACACGTCCCCTTCCCAGGGTCGGGTTGGTGCGTACGCATCTGCGCTGTGCCCGTCGTCGCGCGTGCCCCGTGACACCGGCTAAGCCACTGGGAGAACGCCGAAGTCCGTCTCGGCGTCCAAGCCGTGGCCTGCAGCAGCGTCCAGGCCGGTCGCGAATCACCGTGTCGGCCGATTGTGCCGCTTGAACGTGTCAGGTGTGTTGTCCCGGCAGGCTGGGGATGACGCAGCTGGCGGGTGTGTGGCTGTCGGGCTGAGGAGGAACCGGAGAATGCGGCTCCGGGGGTACGAGGGAACCGGAGAATGCGGCGATCGCTTCCCGTAAGGGCCCCACCGCGTCGCTCGGGGCGGTCCCGGTATCAATGCCCAGTACCTTGATGAGACCCAACCGTCCACGAGGGCCTTCGACATGCAGGACGCGCTGCGTAGGGCCGTCCGGCGAGGGATGGATCACCAAGGCGAGTGGCGTCTCAGGGTCCGTGTAACCGGCGATGTATGTGAGGAGCTGGTGGCGGTCGGTGGCCGAGAGCTCCTTCGTCGCGTACCGCTTGTACTTTGCGTCCACGGCCAGGAACCGTGCAGTCGTGGTCGCCCCCGAGTAAGGGGGGAACGCGAGCAGTACGTCGGGTCGGAAAGGTCCGAGCGAGCCGTCGAGTGCAACGTCGGCCATGGTCCGGATGGCTCCCTCAGCAGGTCGGGCTTCCCGACCACCCAGGCCGGCCGCCGCCTCGACGGCCATACGCCGCACGACTCTCTCCCACAAGACATTCAAATTGAGCAGCAGGCTCTTCGCCCCGAAACCGTATGGATTCAGAAGGTCGGTCACTCCGCCACCACCGAGCACCATCCGGGCCCATGCGTGCGCGGCTCGGTAATGATGATTCAGGGTGGTGTACTGCCCTCGCGCGAGCAGGGGCAGGGCGTCCAGTGGCCGCGGGGGGCATGGGAACCGGGTCGCCGCGTCGAGCAGCCGACGTGTCAGCCCGGCGTCGGTCGACCGCTGGGCGGCCGCAGTGAGTGCGGCCCCGCACACCAGGTTTTCCCAGCCGCCATCCTCATATTCGAAGGTGCGCAGGTGCAGCCGGTCGACTGCCCCGAAGCAACGGGTCGCCTGTTCCTCCACGTCGAGTCGTCCGCGCAGGGATGTGTCGATGCGCTGTCGGCGCACGTAGTCCCGGCGCAGCCCGCGACGGAGCAGCACAAGACACTCGTGCAGCAGGGCGGTGGGCACCAGCCCGGCGTACCCGTCACGGCCGAGGGGCCAGCGCCGCAGCGTTTCGTCGGGTTCGCGCTGGCCGCCTGCGTAACAGAGCCAGTCGATCAGCCGCGTGCCCGGCACCGCGAACTTCGGCCGCAGTACCAACCGCACGCGGTCGAGCTGCAGTACACCAGTGAGTGCGCGGGCCTTGAGGAGATAGCCGTGACGGCCCTCGGTCACGGTCACCGCCCTGGTCGCGCGAAGCCGGTCAACGTCGTTCTCGGACAGCCATGTGTACGGGACAGTGACGTTCTCGTGTTCTCCAAGAGGAATTTCCTGCTGAGTAGCGTTCCTGCCCATCGCGTCATGCCCCCGGCTGGACGTCTAGCTCCTGATTGCCGCTCTGCCCTCCTGAAGTGGGGCCCGCAGTCCCGAACTCGGCGGCCAGAAGACCGGGAAGATCTTGAGGGTTCGTCTGGACGACCCGGCCTGTGAGGTCATCCACCAGAGTGCCCAGCACGCTCCTCAGCAGTTCGGGCTGTCCCAGGCAGTAGTCCGACACGAGCGGCACCATTTCATGGTGGAACGCGTATGAAAGCTGCTCCGCGGTGACGAGCGGTTGGTCGCCGGCCAGTAGGTATGCCTGGCCGAGTAGATGGTCGGGTCCGAAGGCGACGTCCAGTTTTGCGTTCAGGCCCTCAAGGAAGTCGGCGAGCCCGAGTCCCTCGATCTCGCCGTCCAGGACATCCAGGTCCGGCGGAACGTCGACGAAGGCGAATCTGCGACGGATCGCCGCGTCGATGTGGCCCACGCTGCGGTCGGCGGAGTTCATGGTGCCGATGAGGCGGACGTTCGGCGGCACCGTCTGCTGTCGGCCGCTGGTCGGCAAGGTGACGGAGACGGAAGCTCGTTTGTCGAGCTCCAGCAGAGTGATCAGCTCTCCCAGGACGCGTGGCAGATCACCTCGGTTGATCTCGTCCACGACGATCAGGAAAGTGTCGTCGGGTGCCTTTTCGGCCGCTGTACAGACCCGACGGAACAACCCGTCCGTCATGGTGAGGTTGAGTCCAGACCCATCGGCCGACGGATCGGGCTTGAAACCCTCGACGAAGTCCTCATATCCGTAGGATGGGTGGAAGGTCACCATGGTGAGACGAGCCGCATCGGCGTCCTCGGGAACACTGGACAGCGCGGAGAGTGTTGCCGCACGGTCTTCCGGTGGGGCTTCGATCTGATTTGCGTGTCCTGCCAGGGCCAGCGCTACGCTGAGCGCCAGGCGCGTCTTTCCGGTACCGGGCGGGCCTTGGAGTACGACCTGGCCCTTGTGGTCGAGCAGATGCATCACCGTGCGTACCATGCCGGAAAGTTCGGCGTCGGTCCCTGCATCTGGAGCGCCGACCTCGGCGGACGGCACTTCACGTCCTCGCCGGATTTCCCGCCATAGAGTGTCGGGCACCTTCGCGAAAGTCTGTTGCCAGGCGTGTCGGGGCGAGTCGAAAAGCTGGGAGTACGAGGTATCCCAGTCCACTCCTACAACGTGTTGATGTGTCTCCAGCTCCGTATTGTAGGTATAACCGTCAGTGACGGTCCCCAAGGCCAGCACCTCCGACTTCCCTCTGTTGGCGACGATCGGATCCCCCGGTTCGACATCGCGGAAGGCGAGCAATTGCCGGGCAAGCCGGAGGTTCCCCCCGGTGCTCTGTGGCCAGTACTGGTCCAGCGCTTCCTTGAGATCCTGGTCAGTGTCGTACTGGCCAAGGCTGCCGAGTTCGTCCCAGGCGACCCTGATACGGCGGTTCGCGAGGCAGTCGTCCCACAGGCGGGCACCCGCCCCCGGTGCGATCTTCCAGACCTGGCGATTCCTTGGCCGTGGGTCATGGAAGGCGTACAGAAACTGCATCACCTCATGGAGGCGCCACCCTTCGAACTCCTGTGCCTTCTGCGCAAGAGCGAGCAGCTCACGGTTGGCCCGCCAGGTCGGTACGCCGGCGGAGTAGGCGTCACGCGGTCGGCCTCCCAGCAGCGAGGTGAAGTGACGGATGTGTGCGGCGGAGAAGATGGGCAGGAACTCGTCGGGGAAGTAGACCGCCAGCGCCTTGGTGGCCAGCGCCTGCCCGTACGTGAGCGAGCTGAGTTCGTCGATACGCTCGTAGGCTCCTGCGGATGCTGCTGCGAAAGCGGTGACGAACTCGGTGCGGATCTCCGCCCACGCCTCACGCGCGTCAAGCCCGCGCAGCGCACTGGGCGCGATGCGCCACTCACCCGTCCGGTGCTGATAGACGATGTGCTTCTTCGCACTACCGCCGCGGATGCTGCCGATCTCGTTGGTGCCGTACTCCATCAGACGGCAGAAGGAGCGCCCAGGGTTGTCGTAGGCCGAGGGACCTAACGCGTATCGCTCCAGCGGAAGGTCAGGCCAGGTCGCCAGTGGAAACTCCCCCAGTACCCGCTGCCGTTCTTCCTCAGCTTTGTCGGCGGCAAACCCTGCCGCCTTCCGATCGAAGGTTGCGATGCGCTGTTCGAAGCCGTCCCAGAGATCCCCACCGTCAGCCATGCGAGCATTCTGCCGTCCTTCCGCCGCAGGCGATGTACCGCTGCGGAGAACCGCGGACAACAAAAGAGGCCCAGATCTCTGACCTGGGCCTTCTTCATGGAGCGGGTGACGAGAATCGAACTCGCGCTCTCAGCTTGGGAAGCTGATGTTCTACCATTAAACTACACCCGCACAGCGAGCGGACCCCGGTCGGAACCGGTGTCCGGATGCTCGGTCACTCTACCCCATGCCAGGCCCCCGGTGTTCGATCCGAGGGGCCTGAAGTCGTGTTCGGGGGGTGGTACGGGGCTGCGGGCGTGCCGAGTTGGGGCGTACGGTGTGGGGCGCCGGAGAGGGGTCGGGCGGGAGCGGAGTGCCGCCTGGAGAGTCGTTCCTTCTATCCCGTACTGTGGCTTTTGTCGTCTATGTCGTCAGGTAGACATGATCAGACGCGGCTCTTGGGGAAGGGACTTGAAGGACTTGATGGAGCGCACCGTCGTCCGCTGTGCCGATGGGCACGTGTTCAGCACCTCTTCGTTCCCGATGCAGCAGGCCGAGCGGCTCGGCCCCGGCCGGCTGCTTCGCTGTCCGCGGTGTGCGCGGCTGCGGAGCGTCGTTCCGGTGAGCATGAGTTACGAGAAGCGTTAGCGGAGGACACCAAACGGGCTCGTCGAAGCGCGCGGTGCGGCCGATTGTGGCTGCTCCGCGCGCTTTGCGTATCCTCGGGGCGTGCTTCTCTCAGACAAGGACATCCGGGCCGAGATCGACGCCGGACGGGTCCGGATCGATCCCTACGACGACTCCATGGTTCAGCCGTCCAGCGTCGACGTGCGCCTCGACCGGTTCTTCCGGGTGTTCGAGAACCACCGCTACCCGCACATCGACCCGTCGGTCGAGCAGGTCGATCTGACGAGGCTGGTGGAGCCTGACGGCGACGAGCCGTTCATCCTGCACCCCGGTGAGTTCGTGCTGGCCAGTACGTACGAGGTCATCTCGCTGCCCGACGACCTCGCCTCGCGGCTGGAGGGGAAGTCCTCCCTCGGGCGGCTGGGGCTCGTCACGCACTCCACCGCCGGGTTCATCGACCCCGGCTTCTCCGGGCACGTCACGCTGGAGCTGAGCAACCTCGCCACGCTCCCCATCAAGCTGTGGCCCGGCATGAAGATCGGGCAGCTGTGCATGTTCCGGCTCAGCTCGCCGGCCGAGCACCCCTACGGCAGCGAGCGGTACGGGTCGCGGTACCAGGGGCAGCGGGGGCCGACCGCCTCCCGGTCCTATCTGAACTTCCACCGGACCCAGGTCTGAGCCACCGCTACCCGCGTACCACCCCGCACCACCGATACGAAGACCACGAGGACACAGCGCATGAGTGACGTACGGGAGAACCTGGGCTACGAGGAGTTCGGCACCGCCGTGCGTGAGCTGGCGCAGTCGATCGCCGACGACGGGTTCGAGCCCGACATCGTGCTCTCCATCGCCCGGGGCGGCGTGTTCGTCGCGGGTGGGCTCGCCTACGCGCTCGACTGCAAGAACATCCACCTCGTGAACGTCGAGTTCTACACCGGCGTCGGCACGACGCTGGAGATGCCCGTCATGCTCGCGCCCGTTCCGAACGCCATCGACTTCTCCGACAAGAAGGTCCTCATCGCCGACGACGTCGCCGACACCGGCAAGACGCTGAAGCTGGTGCGGGACTTCTGCCTCGACACGGTCGCCGAGGTGCGCAGCGCGGTGATCTATGAGAAGTCCCACTCGCTGGTGAAGTGCGAGTACGTGTGGAAGCGGACCGACGACTGGATCAACTTCCCGTGGAGTGTCCTGCCTCCGGTACGTCCGGCCGGTGTGCCGGTCGCGCCCAACACCGAGGCGTAGGGCGCGACCGCGGGGCCGCGTCACCAACGGGCCCCGTGATGGGCGCCGTGTGTGCCGTGGCACGCATGGCAGACCCCGTGTTCATGGCAGTAGTCGTGGTCGTGGTGGTGAGGTGGGCGAGTGCGTGGACTGCCTCGTCGGGCACTCCTGCGGCCCCCTCCGCCGCGTGGGCGGCGGAGGTTCAGCACCAGTTTGAAGAGCGTGTAGCCACCGATGAAGGTGAGCGCCACCGTCACCGCGAAATTGACCGTCACCTCTGGTTTCAGGGCGTGCGCGAAATCCATGACCAGGTCGTGGATGAAGGTCTTGATCTCTTCGACGTCCACGTCGTTCGCTGCGGCGTACATGATGTGTCCCCCGTACGGGCCGTGAGGCGTCGGTGCGGCGCCTCGTAGCCACCAGTGCACTGCCGCTCGGCAAGGGCGGATGGGCCGGGGACGTGGTTTGTGGCCGGATGGCCGTATTCGTTACGGGGCACGGCCATACGGGTTTACAGCCGTACCGCATACGGAAACCCCCGGCGCTTTCGCGCGCCGGGGGTTTCTCGTGGCTGTGTACGACGTGGGTCAGAACGTGCCGAGCTTCACCAGGGACAGCAGCGCGATCAGCTGGACCGCGGACGCGCCGAGCGCCTTTGGCCAGGGCAGGTCGTGGGAGCGGCTGACCATCAGGGTCAGCAGCGCGCCGCCGGCGACCCAGGTGATCCAGCCGAGGATCTGGACGAACGGCGCGTCGCCCCCGGCGAAGATCGCGACGATCAGACGGGGCGCGTCCGAGATCGTCATGATCAGCATGGAGAGGCCGACCGTGGGCTGCCACGCGCCGTCGCCGCCGAACTGGCGGGCCAGCGTGTGGGTGACCACGCCCAGGATGAACGCCGACAGCACCATCACGATGCCGGTGACCAGCACGATGGGTATGGCGTTCGAGAGGGTGGCGTTGATGGCGTCCTCGCGGGCGCCGTCGAAGCCGAAGACGGCCAGCAGACCGTAGACGAACGTCACGACGAGGGCGGGGCCCCACATCGTGTAGTCGCGCATCTGGAGGAAGGTGCGGTTGGGGGCGGTGACGATGCCCTTCAGCAGGTCCTTCCAGTGCAGCCGGGGGCCGATCGGGCCGGCCGGCGGGGCCGCCGAGCCCGCGCGGTAGGTGTCGCCCTGGTTGTACGGGTCCTCACCGACCGAGAACGCCTGTGTGTGCCCCGGGTTGTTGGCGGCGTAGGGGTCGTGCGGGGCGCCGTGCGGGCCGCCCTGCGGGTAGCCGGGGTCCCCGAAGTACTCCGGTTCACCGTGCCCGCCGGCGCCGCCATGACCGCCGGAGCCGCCGGGGCCACCGCCCTGGCCGCCGTAGCCGCCGCCGTTCGCCTGCGGCCACTGGCCGCCGCCGGGTCCGCCGGGTGCGCCGTACGACTGCTGCGGAGGGTACGGCTGCGGCGCCGCGGGATAGCCGTACGACTGTCCCTGCGGCGTCTGCTGCCCGTGCGGGGGGTGGTGCGGTCGCGTCTGTGGAGCGCCGCCGTTGTCCCGGCCGCGTCCGATCCTGAATCCAGCCACGCACACGAACGTACCTGGTCCCTGAGAGTGACGTGCCGGACCCGGGCCCCGGGACCGGCCTTTGCGGCCGAGCTGTGACATCCCCTACGGGTACGGGACGGAAGCGTCGGCCTCTCCCCTAGGGGTGTTCCGAGCCCACCCCGTCCTTCACCCGGACGGCCCCCACCGGCTCGCCGCCCCCGCCCCCTCCCCCGACGCTCGGACTCTCTGCCGTGTCCATGGAGATCGGAGTCGACCATGACCGACGCGCACAATCCCAACGGCGCCCCGCACAGCGGCGGACGGCCCTCCCGCCTCTCGGGCGGCGGCACGGACGCCTGGGCGTCCGGCGGGGTCGTCTTCGCCGGTGTCCTGATGCTGATCGAGGGCGTCTTCGGCGTCTTCAACGGCATCGCCGCCATCGCCGCCGACGACGTCTACACCGACATCGGCGACTACGTGTTCAAGTTCAGCCTCACCGCCTGGGGCTGGATCCACCTGGTCCTCGGCGTGCTGGTGGCCGTGACCGGCTGGGGCATCCTCAAGGGGGCCGCCTGGGCGCGGGGGCTCGGCGTCGCGCTGGCGAGTGTGGTGGTGGTGCTCCAGTTCGTCTGGCTGCCGTACCAGCCGATCTGGGCGATCATCTCCATCGCGGTCGGGGTGTTCGTGATCTGGTCGCTGTGCACCGATCACGGGGACCGCGTGCGGTGAGCGCGTGCGGTGAGCGCGTGCGGTGATGGCGTGCGGTGAGCGCGTGCGGTGAGCGGCCCGAGCGGTCGCGTCGCTACGTCCTCGGCAGCGTCAGGATCTCCGCCCCGTCCTCCGTGATGGCGATCGTGTGCTCGCTGTGGGCCGTACGGCAGCCCGTCGCGCTGCGCAGGGTCCAGCCGTCGTCGTCGGTGACGAGCCTGGCGGTGTCGGCCATGACCCAGGGTTCCAGGGCGAGCAGCAGGCCGGGGCGGAGCTTGTAGCCCCGGCCGGGGCGGCCGGTGTTCGCGACGTGCGGGTCCTGGTGCATGGTCGAGCCGATGCCGTGCCCGCCGAACTCGGTGTTGATCGGGTAGCCCGCCGCGCCGAGGACCGTGCCGATGGCGTGCGAGAGGTCACCGACGCGGGCGCCGGGACGGGCGGCGGCGATGCCCGCGGCCAGCGCGCGCTCGGTCACCTCGATCAGCGCGACGCTCTCCGGGGGCCGGGTGTCGCCGACGACGAAGCTGATGGCGGCGTCGGCGGCGACGCCGTCGAGGGACACGGCCAGGTCGAGAGTGAGCAGGTCACCGTCGGCCAGGGCGTAGTCGTGCGGCAGGCCGTGCAGGACCGCGTCGTTGACGGCCGTACAGATGTAGTGGCCGAACGGGCCGCGGCCGAAGGACGGCGCGTAGTCGACGTAGCAGGACACCGCGCCCGCCTCGGTGATCATGGCCTTGGTCCACCGGTCGATGTCGAGCAGGTTGGTGCCGACGGTGCTGCGGGCCTTCATCGAGTGCAGGATCTCGGCGACCAGGGCGCCGGTCTCCTTCGCCCGGGACAGCAGGGTGGGGTTCAGGATCTCGATCATGTGGCGCCCTTCCTCGACGCGACCAATAACTATACCGGCCATACTGTACCGGTATTAGAATGGTGTTCCGTGCCAGCGCCACGCGGTGAGCCGGGGCCGGCCGGGCAGTTCGGCCCGCCCGGTGGCCCACAGCAGGGTGGGCCAGGGGTCGGTGCCGGCCGGCGCGGAGCGGAACAGGCGGGCGAGCACCCGGGCGCAGAGACCGGCGGGCGGGTCCCAGCCGAGACCGAGACCCCGCGTCAGGTCGTCCGTGTGCACCAGGGTCTCCACGATGCCCATCGCGGCGAAGCCCTCCGGGTCCGAGGCACCGAAGACGTGGTGGGCGCGGACGTCCGGCGCCGCGGTGCGCACCATGGCGGCCAGCAGCGCGCCGCTCGCCTCCAGGACCTCCAGCAGGCCGTCGGGACCGGCCTCCCGGTCGGCGTGGACGACGTTCGCCGGTCCGCCGGGCCGCCGGGCCGTCCACACGAAGGGGACCTCGCGGTCCGACGGCGGGGTACGGGGGCCCAGTTGGGCGGCGTAGGCGAAGAGGTCGTCGGCGAGGTGCTCGGCCGTCTCCCAGCGGTCCCACTCCAGCGAACCGGCCCGCTCCGCCCACGCGGACGACGGCACCCGGCGCAGGACGTCCACCGCGAGCCGTATCGCGCGGTCCAAGTCGTCGGCGGTGACGGGCTCCCTGGCCGGTGGATGTGTACGGGGACGCGAACGGGGACGCGTCTCATCTGCTGATCCGGACATGGCAGGACCGTACCCCCGCCCCCGTTTCCCCGGCCCGCTCGTCTGGCCGGACCCGGCGACCGTCCGCGTCGATGTCGTGCCGGTCCCGGAGCCGAAGCCGAAGCCGGCGGTGAAGAACCGTACGCACCTCGACCTCGCCACCTCCTCCGCCGCGCACCACGCGGCCGTCACCGCCCTGAGGAGGGCGGGCCGTCGCCACCGACAAGGGGCCGTCCCCGCCGCCTACGTCGTGCGCAGGGTCCGTGCCACCAGCAGGGCGCAGCCCGCGACCGCCACCCCGGCCGCTCCCACCGCCCGGACCTTCGCCGCGGACGGCGCCTCCATGAATCCGCCCGACGCCCGCCACGACATCACCGACCACCGCGAGTGGGCCGAGAACAACGACCCCGTGCTCAGCCAGGAGCCCGTAGACAGGAAGGAGAGGGAGGAGCCGATGGAGGCGACGGACAGGGCGCTGCCGATCGAGCCGATCGACAGCGCCGAGCCGACGGAACCCACGGACAGCACCGAGCCCACCGAGCCGATCGACAGCACGGAGTCCTGCGACCAGAGGGACAGCACCGAGGTGGCGGAGGAGCATGCGGGGAGTTGTGCCTTCGACTTCGTCTTCGGCTTCATGGGCCCATCCTGCCCGCTCGGACGGACGGTGTGAGGCCCCCTCGTCCCTATGATGAGATGTCACGGTCACTCGGCCGTCGAACGCGTCACCCGGCCGTCGGATTGCGTGCGGAAGGCCCGAAGACCCATGGCGAACGGCGAACTCGATCTCTCGTCCGGGGTCCCGCTGTACCGGCAGATCAAGGACATCCTGCGGGATGAGATCACCGGCGGTGTCGCCGACCCGCGGACGCCGATGACCGAGGCGCTGCTGCTGGAGCGGTTCGAGGTGAGCCGTGCGCCCATCCGGCAGGCGCTCAAGGAGCTGGCCGACGAGGGGTTCGTGTACCGGCGGCAGGGCAAGGGGACGTTCCCGGTGCCCGGTGCCCGGGTGCAGCGGCCGGCCGATGTGCGGCCGGGGGCGCTGTACGAGTACCTCTCCGAGAGCGGGCTGCATCCGGCCTCGCGCGTGTCCGGCATAGAGCGGGTGGAGCCGCCCGCGCGCATCCGGCACCGGCTGGGCATCGAAGCGGACGAGCGACTGCTGCGCTTCACGCGGCTGATCCTGGTGGAGGACGAGCCGCTGGTGGAGGCGGTCGTCTACATCCGGGCGCCGGAGGAGTTCGCTCCGGCCGCCGCCGAGCTGGAGGACAAGGGGTCGGCGTTCCAGCTCCTGGAGCGCGGGTTCGGGATCACGCTGGACCGGGCCGAGCACGAGGCGTGGGCGACGGCGGCGACCGCCGAGCACGCGGCGACGCTCGGGGTCCGCGAGGGCAGTCCGCTGCTGGTCATCGAGACGACGTTCTTCACCGTCGGTGGTCTGCCCGCGGGATGGCGCTCCGCGGTGCACCGGGCGGAGGAGTTCAAGTACCGGTTCGAGACGCGCGGCTGAGACCGGAAGGTCCGGGAGGACCGGGAAGGTCCGGGAGGGACGGGAAGGTCCGGGAGGGACGGAACCGGGCGGGTCGGGTCGGGTCCGGTTCCGTCGGCCACATCTCCGGTTAACCCTTGACTTTAACATTACAATATATCAATATGCTGCTGCGACAGCCGCTCCCGTACGGCTGCACAGCAGTGGACTACGACCCGCCCGGCCGACGTCACGGACGACACTGACGTCACGGACGTCGGGTCCCCCGGTGCACTGCCTTGCCGCGTCACGCCGCATCCGGCCTGACGCCGATGAAAGGACGTGCCCAATGACGGGCGCACAGACGGCCGCGAGCCGCACCGTCACCACCGTCCTCGGCCCCGTACCCGCGGACGACCTGGGCGTCGTCGCGGTCCACGAGGCACTGCTCTCCGTGGTCCCGGGCGCCGAGCACGCCTACGACATCACCCTCGACCGGGCCGGGATCTTCGAGACCCTGGCGAAGAAGCTGGCGGACTTCCGCGCCCACGGCGGCGGCACCGTCGTCGACAGCACCGGGATGTTCCACGGCCGCGACGTGCGGCTGTACGAGGCGCTCTCGCGCTCGACCGGCGTGCACATCGTCGCCTCCACCGGCATGGGACCCGAGGAGCTGCTCGGCGGGTACTTCCTCACGCCGCAGACCGATCCGCCGGCGCCCTGGCCCGCCGAGAAGTTCGCCGACCTGTTCACCCGGGAGATCACCGAGGGCATGGTCGTGCCCCGGGTGGAGCGCCGCGGCCCCGCCGGGCTGGTCGCCGCCACCGCCACCCGCGCGGGCATGACCGCGACCGACGAGAGCCTCCTGCGCGGCGCCGCCCGCACCGCGCTCGCCACCGGCGTCCCGCTCTCCGTCCGGTTCGGCGCCGACGCCCCGCACGACCTCGACGTCGTCCTCGACGAGGGGCTCCCGGCCCACCGCGTCGTAGTCGGCGGCCTCGACCGCAGGGACGCCGTGGACGCGGGCGCCCCGTCGGCCGTCGCCCGCCGCGGCGCCTACGTCGCCCTCGACCACGTGGGACTCGACGACGACCCCGCGTACCTCACCGACCGCGAGCGCGCCGCCCTCCTCCTCGACCTCGTCGCGGCCGGGCACGCGGACCGCGTCCTGCTCTCGGTCGGCTCGCCCGGCGTCTCCGTCGGCGAGCCCGCCCGCGACCTTCCCTACAGCCACGTCTCCTCGGTGTTCGTCCCGCTGGCGAAGTCCCTGGGGCTCGGCGACGACGACGCCCGCCGCGTCCTCGTCGACAACCCGCGCGACCTGCTGACCCCCGCGGTCACCGCGACCCCCGCCACCGCGCCCCCCGCGGCCCCCGCCACCGCGACTCCCGCCATCGCAGCCCCCGCGGCTCCCGCCACCCCCGCACGAGAAGGCGAGTAGGACCCATGTCGAAGGTGAACACCGTCCTGGGCACGGTCGCGGCGGAAGAGCTGGGGATCGTGGCCGTCCACGAGCACATCGGATACGGCATGCCCGGCTCCGAACTCGACACCAAGTGGTGGAAGTCGCCCGAGCAGCGCTACGAGGAGACCGTCCCGAAGCTGCGGCGGTTCCACGAGTACGGCGGCGGCACGTTCGTCGACGTCACCGGCATCTGCAACGGCCGTGACGTCGACTACTACAAGTCGCTCTCCGCGAAGACCGGCGTCCACATCGTCGCCTGCACCGGCTTCGTCGGCGGCGACACCGCCCTGCCGTTCTTCGCGCGGGCGAGCGTCGACTACCTGACCCGGCACTTCACGCACGAGATCACCGTGGGCATCGGGAACACCGGCTCCAGGGCCGGTGTCATCAAGGTCGGCGTCAGCCGCGGCGGCCGCATGACCGAGCTGGACAAGCGCATCTACCGCGCCGCCGCCCGCGCCTCCCTCGCCACCGGCGTGCCGGTCCTCACCCACCTCGCCATCGACGCCGAGAACGCGATCGCGATCTTCGAGGAGGAGGGGCTCCCCCTGCACCGCGTGCTCTTCGGGCATGTGGACGACGGGGTGAACGCCGACAAGACCCGCGACGTCTGGATCGCCGACCAGGGCGGCCGCATCGGCTTCGACACCTTCGGCTACGAGACGGAGCTGCCGGACCCGCCGTTCTGGGCCCGGCCCCGCCAGGAGCGCCTCGACCACTTCCTGCGGTTCCTCGACGGGGGCCGCCGGCTGGGCCAGGTCCTCGCCTCCGCCGACGCCAACTGCAGCCCGCTCGGCTGGCCCGGGGTCGAGGGCCACACCGTCAACTACATCTTCGAGGACCTCATCCCCGACCTCAGGGCCGCCGGTCTCGACGAGGCCGCCATCAGGACCGTCTTCGTCGACAACCCCGCCGACTTCCTCTCCCTGCACAAGTAAGCGAGAACGACCATGCAGTCCTCCGAGCTGAAGAAGTTGAAGATCGCCGTCGTCGGAGCCGGGTACGGCGGGGCGGCCACGGCCAAGGCCCTGTCCCTGCTCGGCGCCGACGTGAGCGTCTACGAGCAGGCGAGCAGCATCCGCGAGGTCGGCGCCGGCATCGGTCTGCGCCCCTCGACCGTCGCCCGGTTCCACGAGTGGGGCATCTTCGACGCGATCGCGAGGGTCAGCTCCCCCAGCGACCGCTTCGAGATCCTCTCGGCCACCGGCGAGCCGATCATGCGGGAGACCTGGCCCGCCCACGGCGAGCACACCAAGACCCACCTGATCCACCGCGGCGACTTCATCGACGCCCTGCTCGGCGTCCTGCCCGAGGGCATGGTGAAGCTCGGCCACAGGCTGGAGACCGTCCGGGACGACGGCGACCGCGCCACCCTCGTCTTCGCCCACGGCGAGAGCGTCGAGGCGGACCTGGTCGTCGGCGCCGACGGCATCAAGTCCGTCGTGCGCACACAGCTGTTCAGCGAGGCGGAGCCGGTCTTCTCCGGGGAGCACGCCTACCGCGCCGTGATCTCCGTCGACGACGCCCGCTCCATGGTCACCGACGACAACCTGCGGATGTACATCGGCAAGGGCACCAAGATCTACCTGCTGCCGCTGCGCCACCGCGGCCAGGTCTCGTTCGACATCACCGCGCTCTGCCCGGACGGCACCTGGGCCCCGGACATCACCAAGGACGACATCCTCGCGACCGTCCAGGGCTTCGACGAGCGCCTCGTGGAGATCGCCCGCGGCCTCGACCTCGCCACCGTCAACTGCCGCGCCGTCTACGACATCGACCCCGTCGACACCTGGCACTCCGACTCCGTCGTCCTCATCGGCGACGCCGCCCACTCGATGCTCCACCACCAGGGCCAGGGCGCCAACTCGGCCATCCTGGACGCCGGCGCGCTCGCCGACGCCCTGCGCGACGCGGCCACCCTGCCCGAGGCCCTCGCCCTCTTCCAGGCCACCCGCAAGCCGGTCACCGACGAGTTGCAGCGCATCTCCCGGCAGGGCTGGACCGAGGAGGAGATCGACGACGTCTTCCCCGGTCAGAAGCCGGCCACCGAGTCCCAGGACGGTGAGTGACACCATGCCGATCCACCCCCGGATCGCCGAGATCCTCGCCACCCTCCCGCCGCAGGACCACAGCGCGCCGCCGGACCCCGGCGCGCTGCGCGCGGCCGAGGCGGCGCGGGTCCCGGCCCCGGCCGACCGGCTGCCGCTGCACGCCGTCGAGGACGTCACCGCCGCCACCGCCGAGGGCGACGTGCCCGTACGGATCTACACGCCGGCCGCGGCGGACGCGTACGGCCTGCTGGTCTACTTCCACGGCGGCGCGTTCTTCTCCGGCAGCCTGGACACGCACGACGCCGTCGCCCGGTCGCTGGCGAAGGAGACCGGCCACAAGGTCGTCTCCGTCGGCTACCGCCTCGCCCCCGAGGCGGCCCACCCGGCCGGGCTCCGGGACTGCTACGGCGTGGTCCGGTGGGCCGCCGAGCACGGCGCGGAGCTGAAGTGGGACGGCGGGAACCTGGCGGTCGCCGGTGACAGCTCCGGCGGCACCTTCGCCGCCGCCGTGACGGCCCTCGCCCACGACGACGGCTTCGACCGCATCACCCACCAGGTCCTCTACTACCCTTCCGTGGACCTGGACTTCGACGGCGCGCTCGACGAGGGCCGCTACCCGTCGCTGCGGGAGAACGCGGAGGGGTACGGCCTTGAGACGGCCGGCCTCAAGCCGTTCAACTCCTTCCTCCTGGACGGCGGCGCCGACCCGGCCGACCCGCTCGTCTCCCCCGTCCGGCGCGCGGACCTCACCGGGCTGCCGCGCGCCCTGGTCGTCACCGCCGAGTACGACCCGCTGCGCGACGAGGGCGAGCTGTACGGGCGGCGGCTGGCGGAGGCCGGGGTGGAGACGACGGTCAGCCGGTACGCGGGCGCGAACCACGGGTTCGTCGTCAACTTCGCGTGGATCGCGGAGTACGGGCGGGTGTTCGCGCAGACGGCGGAGTTCCTGACGCGACGCTGAGCGGCGGACGGGGCGGGAAGGGGGGCGCGCACCTGCGCGCCCCCCTTCTCGTCACCGGCTTCCCGTCACCGGTAGCCGTGCAGCGTCGTGAAGAAGGGCGACGGTTCGAGGGTCGGGTCGCCCGTGTAGCCCAGTTCCTCGGCCACCGCCGTGAACGGCGCGTACGGCGAACCGCTGCCCTCGTCCCGGGGGCAGCGGCCCGCCGCGTCCGCGACCCGGGCCTCGGTCTCCAGGCTCTCGTCGAGCGCCCGGCGGGCCCCCTCGGCGTCCAGCCGGACCTCGTAGGGAACCCCGTCGGCGCTCCGGTAGGGGTGGCCGAGGAACAGTTCGCGCGGGCGGATCTCGTCGCGCAGCCGGCGCAGGCTCGCGCGGTAGGCGGCCGGGTCCTCGTAGCCGGGGAAGCCGTTGGCCGCGCCGTGGATCTGCACGGCGTCGCCGACGAACGCGGCGCGCCGCCCGTCGAGGACGTAGGCGACCGACCCGGCGGTGTGGCCGGGGACGTGGTGGGCGGTGACGGTGACGTCCCCGCCGAGGGAGAGGGTCTCGCCGCCCTTGAGCAGCACGTCGGGCTCCATCTCGCCGGAGATGACCGCCTCGGCCGTACGGGTCTGCGCCGCCTCGCCGTCGGGGTCGTCGAGGTAGCCCTGCCGTACGGACAGGTACTGGTCGACGTGGGCGCGGCGGGAGCGCAGCAGATGGGCGTCGGCCTCGTGGACGACGACCTTCGCGCGCCGCCCGGTCAGCTCCCACAGGGCGTGCGCGCCGCCGAGGTGGTCGATGTGGCCGTGGGTGAGCAGGATCCAGCGGATGTCCCGGACGTCACGGCCGAGTTCCGCGAGGGCGGGGGCCATGCCGTCGGCGGGGGAGGAGGCGATGCCGGTGTCCACGACGGCCGGTTCGGGCGCGTCGATGTAGAAGCTGTAGAGGCCGAAGCGGCCCCAGGGGGACCACAGCGGGTGGATGCCGACGTCCTGCGTCATGCGTCTCTCCTTGCGCTAGTATTAACATAATAATATGAGTTAACCGGGAAGAGGCCACGCCTTGGAGAAGATCAGCGTCCGCAAGGACCTCCGCGTGCCGATGCGCGACGGCGTCACGCTCGCGGCCGACACCTACAGCGCCCCCGGCGACGCCCCGCGCCCGGCGCTCGTGGCGCTCAGCCCCTACGGCAAGGAGCTCCAGGCCCTCGCCCTCACCACCCCGCCGCAGCGCCGCCCCAGCCCCATGTGGGACGGGTGCATCGAGGCCGGCGACATCACCCGCGTCGTCCAGGAGGGGTACGTCCACGTCATCGGCGACCTGCGCGGCTCGGGCGGCTCCGAGGGCGAGCACATCGGCAACTACAACGCGGGCGGCGTCCCGCTGGGCCAGGACGCCCACGACTTCATCGAGTGGGTCGCCGCGCAGCCCTGGTGCGACGGCAACGTCGGCATGATCGGCATCTCGTACTTCGGCTCCATGCAGGTGCTGGCGGCGGCCGAGCGGCCGCCGTCCCTGAAGGCGATCTTCGTCAGCGGCGGGCACTACGACTTCTACGAGACGACGTACCACGGCGGCGTCATGTGGTTCATGCCGCGCGCCGCGCGGGAGGGCCGCGGCGGCGACTCCGGCTGGGCGTTCACCGACCGCGTCAAGTCCCGGATGCTGGAGACGTACTCCCCCGAAGAGATCAAGGAGCGCGTCGCGCGGCGGCTAGCCGACCCCGACGTGGCCGCCTGGCCCAACCTCGTCCATGTCCTCAACTACCCGAAGAACCACGAGGCGTGGTTCGACATCGTCCTGAACGAGGTCGACGGCGACTGGTACGAGGAGCGCAACCCGATCACCCTCGCGCCGGAGATCGACATCCCCGTCTGGCTCCAGATAGACCAGGGCCGCGGCTGGACGATGGACGGCACCATCGAGCTGTTCCACGCCCTGAAGGGCCCGAAGAAACTCGACATCGGACCGTACCCGCCGATGCAGTCGCGCCCCTTCGTCGAGGAACACGACAAGATGTTCCGCTGGTACGAGTACTGGCTGAAGGGCGTCGACAACGGCGTGATGGACGAGCCCGCCGTCACCGTCCACGTCGAGGGCTCCCGGGAGACCGTCACCGGCGCGCAGTGGCCGCCGCGGGAGACCGAGTTCCGGCCCCTCTACTTCCGGCCGCGCCGCAAGCTGTCCCCCGAGCCGGAGCCGATGGCCGCCGAGTACGCCGCGCCCGACGGCTTCTACCAGGCGCCGCTGACCGTCACCGACAAGGTGGAGATCCTGCGCTGGTCCACCGCGCCGTTCACCGAGCCCACCGGGCTGATGGGCCAGGGCGCGGCGCACCTCTTCGTGGAGATCGACCAGCCCGACACCAACCTCGTGCTGCGCCTGTGGGACGAGGGCCCCGGCGGCGGACGGCAGCTCGTCACGACCGCCTACCTCAAGGCGTCCCACCGCGAACTGGACGAGGAGCGCACCACCGAGGGCGACCCGTACCACCCGCACACCCGCGCCGTGCCGGTCGAACCGGGGAAGATCGAGGAGTACGTGCTGCGGATCTACCCGTTCGCGACGACGTTCCTGCCCGGCCACCGGCTGGTCGCGGAACTGTCCAACGCCGAGCCGCTCGCCGACGACCACAACGCGCTGCTGCCGCCGGACGCCTTCCACCTGCCGGTCGGCCGCCCCGTCACCCACAAGCTGTACCGCGACGCGGCGCACCCGTCCCGGCTGGTACTGCCGTTCACGAAGTAGCCGTCATCCGCAGGCGGCCGTCATCCGCAGATGGCCGTCTCCCGGAAGCGGCCGTCATCCGCAAATGGCCGTCTCCCGGAAGCGGCCGTCCCCGGGAGGCGGCCGTCCCCCGTGGGAGCTACGCCGAAGTGCGCTCCGTGAGGTGACGATCTCCGGGCGCGGAGTCCGTAGCGTCGTCCCGGCCGCCGCGCCCTCACCGCCGGCGGGTACCGACACACGCGTCCCGGGTGGTTCACATGAAGTTCGTCTGGCAGCTCCTGACGGTCGTGGCGGTGTCCGCCGCCGGTGGGCAGGGACTCGCCGCCGCGGCGGACAACCCGTACCTCCAACTGACCCTCGGCGGCGCGACGGCCGTGCTCGCGGTGTTCCTGTACGGCTGGGTGGTCCGGCGCACCGAGCACCGCCCCGCCGCGGAGGTGTCCCGGGAGGGAGCCGCGTCCGCGTTCGGCCGGGGCCTGCTGATCGGCGCCGCGATGTTCACGGCCGTCATCGTCAACCTCCTCACCTCCGGCTACTACGACGTCGACGGCCTGGGCTCGCCGAAGGGCGCCCTGGGCCTGTTCGGCTTCATGGCCGCCGCGGCCGTGACCGAGGAACTGCTCTACCGGGGCGTGCTGTTCCGCTGGGTCGAGAAGCTGACCGGCACCTATCTCGCGCTGGTCCTCACCGGGCTGCTCTTCGGCGCCTCCCACCTGCTCAACCCGCACGCGAGCCTGCTGGGCGCCGCCGCCATCGCCATCGAGGCCGGCTTTATGCTGACCGCCGCCTACGTCGCCACCCGCAGGCTGTGGGTGGCGATCGGCATCCACTTCGGCTGGAACTTCGCCGCCTCCGGCGTCTTCAGCACCGAGGTCTCCGGCAACGACACCCCGCAGGGCCTCCTCGACTCCGCGACCTCGGGCCCCCGACTCCTGACCGGCGGCGACTTCGGCCCGGAGGCGAGCGTCTACTCGGTCCTCTTCGGCGTCCTCGTGACCATCGCGTTCATGTGGCTGGCCCACCGTCGCGGTTACGTCGTCCCGCCGCGCCGTGCGGACCGTGCGGCCGCCGCGCCTACGCTCGTCCGGTGACGGTTCTCTCCCGACTCCGCCGCCGGGTCCGCGGCTTCGACGTGACGGCCTGGTATCTGCCGCTCGGACCGCTGCTGCTGGCCGGCGCGTTGCTCCCGTCGCTCCAGGGCCACGGCACGCGGCTGGGCGGGGTGCCCGACCGGCCCTTCGACGCGCTCGCCGTGGCGGTCATCGCGCTGGAGAGCCTCCCGCTGATGCTCTGCCGCCACCGGCCGGTGCTCTGCCTGACGCTGGTGTCGGCGGGGTTCGCCGCCGACCAGCTGCTCGGCTACCACTCCCTGGCGGGCACGGCTCTCGCCCTGGCCCTGCTGGCCGCGAGCGCGCAGGTGACCCGGCACCGGCGGGCGACCGCGCTGGCCTTCTCGGTGGCGTACGTACCGCTGGCCGTCGCGCTCGCGCACCTGGGCAGGGGCGAGTCGGCGACCGGGTTCGCGATGTTCTACGTGGTGACCGCCCTGGTGTGGGGCATGGGCTCGTGGCTGCACGCCGCGCGGCTCGCCGAGGTGGAGCGGCGGCGCCGGGTCGCCGAGGAGACCCGTACCGCCGAGCGCGCCCGCATCGCCCGCGAACTGCACGACGTGGTCACCCACCACGTGACGGCGATGGTCGTGCAGGCGGAGGCGGCGCGCTACCTGACCGCGGCGCCGGACCGTCTGGACGAGGCGCTGAGCGCCGTGTCGACCACGGGGCGGCAGGCCATCGGCGACCTGCGGCACCTGCTGGATCTGCTCAATCCGGACCACGGGGCCGGCACGGGCGCGGCCCTCGTCGTCCCGGGTACCGTCCTCGCCCTGGTGGAGCAGACCCGCCGGGCGGGCCAGCCGGTGGAGTTCACCGAGGAGGGCGCCCCGCCCGAGTCGGCCCGCAGCGCCGACCTGGTCGCCTACCGGGTGGTGCAGGAGTCCCTGACCAACGCCCTCAAGCACGCCCGCGGCGGCCGCACCTCGGTCAGCGTGCGCCACGGCGAACGGGAGATCACCGTGGAGGTCAGCACGGAGGGGCCCGGTGACGGCCGGGCGGTGTCCCCCGTGTCCCCCGTGTCCCCCGTGTCCCCCGGCGGGAGCGGGCGCGGCCTGGCCGGGCTGCGGGAACGCGTCGGTGTCCTGGGCGGCGAGTTCGACGCGGGCAGCCGGACCGGCGGCGGGTTCACGGTGCGGGCGCGCATACCGGCGGGGGGCACGTCATGACCGCGGCCCCGCCGGCACCTCGTACCGCTGCGGCGCCGGTCCGGGTCGTGGTCTGCGACGACCAGGTCCTCGTCCGCACCGGCCTGGTGACCATCATCGACGCGCAGCCCGACCTGGAGGTGGCCGGCGAGTGCGGGGACGGTGAGGCGGCCGTCGACCTGGCCGGCCGGGTCCGCCCGGACGTCGTCGTGATGGACATCCGGATGCCGGGCCTCGACGGCATCGGGGCGACGCGGCTGCTCGCGGGGGCGGGGGTGCCGCGCCCGGTGAAGGTCCTCGTGGTGACGACGTTCAACCTCGACGAGTACGTCTACGACGCGCTGCGCGCCGGGGCGAGCGGGTTCCTGCTGAAGGACGCGCCGCCGGACCGGCTGCTGCACGGCATCCGCACCGTGGCGACGGGGGCGGCGCTCCTCGATCCCGAGGTGACGCGGCAACTGGTGGGCCGGTACGCCGCCCGTATCCGGCCCGCCGGGGACGGACCGGCGCCGGACGTCCCCCTGACCGCCCGCGAACTGGAGGTCCTGCGCCTGATCGCGGACGGCCTGTCCAACACGGAGATCGCGGCGGCCCTGCTGATCAGCCGGGAGACGGTGAAGACGTTCGTCTCCCGCATCCTGGCCAAACTGGGCCTGCGGGACCGGGTGCAGGCCGTGGTGTACGCGTACCGCCATGGCCTGGTGACCTAGGCGGGCCGGCCTCGGTTCAGGAGCGACCGCACGGCTCGGTCACCGCGGGGACTGCGATCCCCTGACGCCGTACCGCTTCTGTACTGCTGTCCCTCAGCACCGTTCCCCGCGCTTCCGCCGGCGTTCAACCACCGCGCGCCCGTCCTCGGTCAACCGATGAACGCGGCCCACGCGGTGCGGCTCGTCCGGGCCGCCGGGAGGCGCGGCCCCGGCGCTGGAACGGTGACTCGATCACGTAGTACGAGATCAGGGCCAGTACGCCCGTGAGCAGGACCGTCGCCGGGAGGCGGCCCTCCTTCATGCCCAGGGACGCCAGGAAGCGGACGACGGGGTAGTGCCACAGGTAGAGGCCGTAGCTGAGGTTGCGGCCGGTCCAGGCGAGGGGGGCCACGGAGAGCAGGCGGGAGAGCCGACCGTCGGGACGTAGCTCCAGCTCGGTGACGAGGGTGGCGGAGACGGCGGCCACGGCGAGGAACCCGGCGGTGTACCACGCGGCCGTCCACGCGCCGGCGTCCTGGGTGACCGGCATCCGCCAGGCGGCGAGGAGGAGCAGGGCCAGCGCGGGCCAGGCCAGCCGGGCCGCCGCGGTGCGCAGCGACGCCAGCCGGGGGTCGTCCGCGCGGAGGCGGGCCAGGAGTACGGCGACGAGGGCGCCGGCGAGGAGCTGGTCGGCGCGGGTGTCGGTGCCGTTGTAGATCCGGTGCGCGGCGTCGGGGTTCCACAGGAACCAGCGCCACAGCACGGGCAGTACGCACAGGACCGCCGTGCACAGCAGCACGGTCCGGGCGCGGAACCTGAGCAGCAGGGCCAGCAGGAGCAGGGGCCAGAGCAGGTAGAACTGCTCCTCCACCCCCAGCGACCAGGTGTGGGCGAGCGGCCCGGTGAGGTCGGAGTAGGGACCCGGCTCGGCGGCCCGTACGAGGTTGACGACGAACGTCGCCGACAGGGCCGCGGCCTTCCGCGCGCCGTCGAACCCCCACAGTGTGGTGGTCGCGTCGAGCGCGGCGCAGACCGCGCAGAGCGCCAGCAGCGCGGGCACGAGCCGCAGCCAGCGGCGCCGGTAGAAGGCGAGGAGGGCGATGGAGCCGGTACGGGCGTACTCGGCGAGCAGCAGCCGGGTGATGACGAAGCCGCTGATGGTGAAGAACAGGTCCACGGCGATGGAGCCGCCGGGCAGCAGCCCCGGGTCCACGTGGTAGACGAGTACCAGCGCGACGGCGAGCGTCCGCAGTCCGTCCACGCCGTCGACGCGGCCGCGGCGCGCGAGCGCGGACGGGAAACCCCGGTGGGTGCCTCCCGACGCCGGAGCGCCGGGTCTGCGCCGGCCGGCCGGCGCGCGGGTCGGCGCCTTCGCTCCCGGGCCGGTGGCTGACGTCGTCGTCGACTCCGGTGCCTCGGCCATGAACGGGACGCTTCCCCTCTGCCGGCTGCCTGGCGGTGACCCGTGGCACCTGCCCAGGGAGCGTGCTCCTATGCCTCCCGTCCCCCGCCCGTCCCTCGTGTGACCGACGGAAGCCGGTCGTACGGGGGAAGGCCGGGGGAGGGCGGGGGGACGTCCGGGGGACGGCCGAAGGGGTGGCCGGAAGGGTCGGGAGCCGGCGTCAGACGTTGACGCCGAAGTCGGCGGCGATGCCGGCCAGACCGGAGGCGTACCCCTGGCCGACCGCGCGGAACTTCCACTCCGCGCCGTGCCGGTACAGCTCGCCGAAGACCATCGCGGTCTCGGTGGAGGCGTCCTCGGAGAGGTCGTACCGGGCGATCTCCTGGTTGTTCGCCTGGTTGACGATCCGGATGAACGCGTTGCGGACCTGGCCGAAGCTCTGGCCGCGGTTCTCCGCGTCGTGGATGGAGACCGGGAAGACGATCTTGTCGACGTCCGCGGGGACGGAGGCGAGGTTCACCTTGACCGACTCGTCGTCGCCCTCGCCCTCACCGGTGAGGTTGTCGCCGGTGTGCTCGACCGAGCCGTCGGGGCTGGTGAGGTTGTTGTAGAAGACGAAGTGCTGGTCGCTCGGCACCTTGCCCGCGGCGTCGAGGAGCAACGCGGAGGCGTCGAGGTCGTAGTCGGTGCCGGTGGTGGTGCGGACGTCCCAGCCCAGGCCGACCAGGACGGCGGTCAGGCCCGGAGCCTCCTTGCTGAGCGAGACGTTGCCACCCTTGGACAGGGTCACTCCCATGGCGTACTCCTTCTCGGCAGGCGTTTCGAATGTGTTGTGGCGGTCGGCACAACGGTTCAAATCTACAGCAATGTAGAAATAAGCCGTCGGCCGCTTCGGTCGTTCCGGTCGTTCCGGTCGCTTCAGTCGCGGGAGTCGCCGAACAGCAGGCGGTAGCCGATCAGCAGGACGAGGGCGCCGGCGATAGCTGAGCCCCACGTCGCCGCATCGAAGAACTCCCGCTGCACCGGACGGTCGAGGAACGTCGCCGACAGCCAGCCGCCGAGGAACGCCCCGGCTATGCCGATCACCGTCGTGCCGACGCAGCCGCCCGGGTCCCGTCCGGGCAGGATCAGCTTGGCGATCGCTCCGGCGAGGAGGCCCAGCACCAGCCAGGCGATGACGCTCATGTCTCCAGCACTCCTTTCGGCTGCCCCGCTCGTGGGGGACGATTCCCGACAGCCTAGCTTCTACAGTTGTGTAGAAGATTGGTGAGCGTGATCAGCGAGCGGAAGCGGTGAGTGGTAGCGGTGAGCGGTAAGGGAAAGCGGCGGCGCGGCGCGCCGGAGAGCAGGCCGGACCGGCCGGACCGGCCGAACCGATCGGGCCGGCCGGGCCGGCTGACGCGGCGGGGCCGGGTCCTGGCCTGGACCGCGGGCGTGTGCGCGGTGCTCGTCCTCGGGGTGGCCGGTGTCGGCGCCTGGCTCTACAGCGACCTGAACGGCAACATCCACGCCGCGGACCTCGACGACAAGCTCGGCGGGGACCGGCCGGACAACCTCAGCCCCGGCTCCGAGAACATCATGGTCGTCGGCTCCGACAGCCGCGACGGCGACAACGCGAAGTACGGCAAGGGCCTGACCACCATGCAGTCGGACACGCTGATGGTGCTGCACGTCCCCGCGAACCGGAAGTGGGCGACGGTGGTCTCCCTGCCCCGTGACTCGTGGGTGGAGATACCGGCCTGCGACAAGGGGAACGGCGGCACGTCCGAGCCCCACCACTTCAAGATCAACGAGGCGTTCGCGATCGGCGGCACGAGCGGGGAGGTCGCGGAGGCCGCCGCCTGCACCATCAAGACCGTCGAGGCCGCCACGGGGCTGCGCATCGACCACTTCATGTCCGTCGACTTCCAGGGCTTCAAGGGGATGGTCGACGCCCTGGACGGCATAGAGGTCTGCCCCGAGGAGGCCATCCACGACGAGAAGGCCCACCTGGACCTGGAGGCCGGCTGCCAGACCGTGAAGGACGAGGAGGCGCTCGGCTACGTACGGGCCCGCTACAGCATCGGCGACGGCTCCGACACCGGACGCATAGGCCGCCAGCAGGAGTTCATGGAGTCGCTGGTCGCGAAGGCGCAGTCGAAGCTGACCAGTCCGAAGTCCCTGTACGCCTTCCTCAAGTCCGCGACGAGTTCCCTCACCACGGACGAGGACCTCGCGGGCATCAAGCCGCTGTACAGCCTCGCCTCCGAACTCCAGGGCATACCCGCCGACCGGTTGACCTTCCTCACCGTGCCGAACTATCCCCGCGAGGCGGACGTCGCCTCCGACAAGGCGAACGTGGTGTGGCAGTACCCGCAGGCCGGCGACCTGTTCACGGCCCTCGCCAAGGACAAGGAGGTCGACAAGGAGAAGATCGAGGCCGAGGCGGCGGACCCGGTCTACGCCTCCACCGTCCGCGTCCAGGTCCTCAACGGCACCGGCGTCGACGGCCGCGCCGCCGCGGTCGCGGAGAAACTGAAGGAGGCGGGCTTCACGGTCGTCGGCACGGGCAACGCGGAGCAGACCGCGAAGACGACGGTCAGCCGCCCGGAGTCCCTGGCCGCCCGCGCGGAGGTCCTCGCCTCCCGCCTGAAGGCGTCCACGGAGACCTCGCCGGACGCGTCGGACACGGTGACGCTGGTGGTGGGGACGGATCTGGACGTCGACGGCATCGGGTGACGGGGGCGGCCCTCGGCAGTCACAGCATCCAGTGCCGGACCGTACCGTCCGGAGCGGTGTACCTGACGGTCTGCTCGTCGCGGCCGGCCTCGACGGTGAACCAAGCACGGGAAGGTCCGACACGGCCTCGCGCATGGTGGAGGAAGCGGAAGGGCTCATGGACATGGCCGCGACCCTGCCTCCGCCGGAGACCGCCTACGCCCGCACCCTCGGCTCCGGCCCGCTGGACTCGACGGGCCCCTGACCGACCGGTCCCGACCGCCCCGCCACCCCCCGCTCAAGCTCCACCTCCACCTCGGCCAACGCCCGCCGCGCCGCCTCGACCCGGCTCAGCAGCGCGGCCCGGTGCCGCTCCTCGTCCGGTGCCCCCGGCGCCGTCCGCTCCGCGGCGGACGAGGCATCGCGGTCCATCTCCCGGGCCTCGTCCAGCGACGTGATCACCACCCCGATCAGGACGTTGACCAGCACGAACGACGCGAGCAGCACGTACGACCCGTAGTAGAGGAGGCTCCAGCGGGAGATGTCCAGGCCGGAGTGGACCGCGTCGCCGATGCCGTCCAGGGTCATCAGGAGGAAGAGGGTGAGGACGGCGCGGCCGACGGAGCCGTAGCGGCCCGGGTCGTGCGTGCCGAAGAAGACCCAGCCGACCATGGCGTAGACGTACAGCAGCAGCGCGCCGACCAGCAGGAAGCTCAGGGTGCCGGGGAGGCTGCGGACCACCGCGACGAGCACGATGCGCAGTTGGGGCAGGAAGCGGGCGGTGCGCAGCACGCGGGAGAGCCGCAGCAGCCGCAGGACGGTGGTGTTCTCGCGGACCACCGGGAGGAACGCGCAGACCACGACGGCGAGGTCGAAGAGGTTCCAGGGGTCCTTGAGGAAGTCCCGGGGGCGGTCCGCGTGCGCGCCGAGCCGCAGCGCGATCTCGGCGGTGAAGGCGACCAGGCAGAGGTGTTCGGCCAGCCGTAACCAGTGCCGCCACTCGGCGACGAGACCGGAGTACGTCTCGACGCCCAGCAGCGCGGCGTTGGCGAGGATCAGGACGAAGACGGTGCCGGCGAACCAGCGCGCCTCGACGACGGCACCGCACCGCCGGGCCAGCGCCGTACGGGCCGCGGCAGCGGCCACACTCGTAGGGGCCGTGGGTATGTGCTGCTCGGGCATCCTGCCGTCCGTCTCCTTCACCGTGATCCACCGTGACAGAGACATTTTCTACAGCACTGTAGTGCGGTACTTGATCTTCGTCCGCCGTTCACCGGGACGTCCGCCGCTCGCGGCCCGGGAGTGGCACGATCCGGCTCCGCAGTGGACGTATCCGCACGTACCGGAGGAACCATGCTCCCGAAGAGAACCAGCGCCGCCCTGGCGACGCTCGCCGTGACCGCGGGCGCCCTGGCGGGCGCGGGCGTGGCGCACGCGGGCCAGAAGGACAAGGGCGCGGACCGCGGCTCGCGGACCGCCGCCTTCGCGCGCACCGCCACCTACCCGGTGTTCCAGAACCGGCCCGCCGGTGACGACGCCGCCGCCGAGACCGTCGCCGAGATATCGGCCACCAGCGAGGACGGCCGCACCCTCGTCCACACCGACGCCGCCGGCAAGCGCATCGGGTTCCTCGACATCTCCGACGCCGACCGCCCGAAGGGCCTGGGCACGCTCTCCCTGGCCGAACTGGGCGACGCCGAGGACGAGCCGACCTCGGTGACCGTCGTCGGCGAGTACGTGCTCGTCGTGGTCAACACCAGCGCGAGCTACACCGATCCGTCCGGCCGCCTGGACGTCATCTCGCTGAAGACCCGGAAGCGGGTGGCGTCCCACGACCTCGGCGGGCAGCCCGACTCGATCGCGCTCAGCAAGGACAAGCGGTACGCGGCGATCGCCATCGAGAACGAGCGCGACGAGGAGGCGACCCCCGAGGGCGGCGAGGAGGGCGACCTGCCGCAGGCACCCGCCGGGTTCGTGCAGATCGTCGATCTGAAGGGGGCGAAGGGCTCCTCGCCCGCGAAGTGGGGGCTGCGCAAGGTCGCCCTGACGAAGGCCGACGGCTCCGCGCTGCCCGTCCTCACCGCCGCCGGGATCACCGAGCCCACCGACCCCGAGCCGGAGTACGTCTCCGTCAACGGCCGCGGCCAGCTCGTCGTGACGCTCCAGGAGAACAACGGCATCGTCACCGTCGACCTGAGGTCGGGCCGGATCACGAAGGCGTTCAGCGCCGGTACCGCCTCCCTCGACGGCATCGACACCGTCGAGGACGGCGTCATCGACCAGACCGGCTCGATCACCGACGTGCCGCGCGAACCGGACGCCGTCGGCTGGATCGACGACCGCTACCTCGCCACCGCCAACGAGGGCGACTGGAAGGGCGGCACCCGCGGCTGGACCGTCTTCGACAGCCGCACCGGGAAGGTGGTCTGGGACGCTGGCAACTCCTACGAGCACCTCGCCGCGCGCCACGGCCTGCTCGACGACGACCGTTCCGAGAACAAGGGCACCGAGCCGGAGGGCCTCGCGGTCGCCACGTACGACGGCGTCCGGTACGCCTTCGTCGGCTCCGAGCGCAGCAACTTCGTCGCGGTGTACGACGTCAGCAAGCCCACGAAGCCCGTCTTCAAGCAGATCCTCCAGACCACCAACGGGCCCGAGGGGCTGCTGCCGATCCCGTCCCGCGGCCTGCTCGCCGTCTCCAGCGAGGTGGACGACGCGGAAGCGGGCGTACGCGCCTCGGTGAGCCTCTTCCGCCTCGGCAAGGGCACGGACGCCGCCCCGTCCCTCGTCTCCGCCGACGACTCCTCCGGCGCCCCCATCGGCTGGGGCGCGCTCAGCGGGCTGTCCGCCGTCCCGGGCCGCGACGACGAGGTGTACGCCGTGACCGACTCGGCGTACGCCACCACCCGCGTCCTGACGATCGACACCGACGGCGAGCAGCCGGTCGTCACCCGTGAGCTGGCCGTCAAGGACGCCGACGGCAAGGCCACCGGCTACGACGCCGAGGGCGTGTACGCCCGTCCCCAGGGCGGCTTCTGGCTGGCCGTCGAGGGCAGGACCGGCACCGGCAACCAACTGGTCCGCCTCGACCGCACCGGCACCACCCGCCAGGTCGTCCCCCTCCCGGCGGACGTCGCCGCGGGCCTCGGCTCGCAGGGCTTCGAGGGCGTCACCGCGACCACCGACGCCCGCGGCCACGAGATCCTCTGGGCCGCCCTCCAGCGCGAGGTGAAGGGCGACCCGACGGGCGTGGTCCGCCTCGGCCGCTACGACGTGACGGCCGGGACGTGGAGCTGGTACGGCTACCGGCTCTCCGCCACCATTACCGACGGCGACTGGATCGGCCTCTCCGAGATCACCGTCGTCGGCGACAGGCTGGCCGTCATCGAGCGCGACAAGCTCAACGGCCCCGCCGCGAAGGTCAAGCGGATCTACACCGTCCCGCTCCCGGCGAAGGCCGCCCCGGCCGGCACCCTCCCCGTCCTCACCAAGACCCTCGCCCACGACGTCCTGCCCGACCTGCGGGCCACGAAGGGCTGGACCCAGGAGAAGCTGGAGGGCCTGACCGTCGCGGGCGACGGCCGCGTCTACGCCGTCACCGACAACGACGCCCTGAACGACTCCACGGGCGAGACGGTCTTCCTGGACCTGGGGCGCGCGCGGACGGTGTTCGGCCGGGGCTGACCGGCGGCCTCAGCGGTGGTGGGGCGACGTCAGACAGTGCTGCCGCGTCGGTGGCGGTGCCCCCGGCCCAGGTGACCCAGGTGTCGTCGAGGTGCTCGGTGATCTCCCGCATCCGCGCCTCGCTGCGCAGCCGGCCGGCGAGCGAGGACTCGACGCGGTCGATGAGGTGGCTGAGCGCGGTACCGGCCTGGCCCGTCTCGGTACGCGCGGATCGGTGTCGGCGGCCGGGTGGACGGCCTGTCACTCGCACGGGCGTTTGTGGTGTTCGTCTCTTCGGTGGATGCGGCGCATGAGCCGGGAGTCCGCCGCCCCGGAGCGCCCCGGAGGCCGTACCACGAGGTCACAGCGGTGCGGACGGGAGACCGGGCGGTGATCCTGCTCCGGCCGCGGAGCAATATCTGTGCCCGCGACGTAAGAAATCAGGGCGTCGCTCCGGGAATATTCCCGGGAACGCTACGCGAACGGCGCCGGGATCGGAAATCACCTCCCGCCCGGCCGAGCACACCGTGCTAGTGTCGACGTCAGTTGCAGTTTTGGTTGCCTGGAGTCTTTCCGACGGGGTGATCATCGCGGCGACCGGAGTACACGAAGGGTGTGCTCCGAGCACCGTACCGAAGGAGATTCAAATGGCTTCCGGCACCGTTAAGTGGTTCAACTCGGAAAAGGGCTTCGGCTTCATCGAGCAGGACGGCGGCGGCCCCGACGTGTTCGCCCACTACTCCAACATCAACGCCCAGGGGTTCCGTGAGCTCCTCGAGGGCCAGAAGGTGACCTTCGACATCGCGCAGGGCCAGAAGGGCCCGACGGCGGAGAACATCGTTCCCGCCTGATCGTCGTCGCCACCGACGCGTACTTCACAGCTGGGGCCCGCACCGTGGGGTGCGGGCCCCAGCTCATTGCTTTCCGGGGTTTTTGAGTTTCTCCCGTTCACCGTCGAGCGGGAGCGCATCGATGCGCGATGCGCATATGACCGCCTCTCCCCGGCCCGCCATTCCCGGCTCGTATCCGCGATTCTCTGCGCCGCTTCACCGCTGCGGGAATTCCCTGACACGTGCCGCGTCAAGGAAGGTTCCGTATGAACCGTGCACGTGCCGACCGCCCCTACGACCGTTCCGGCCGTCCCCCCGCCAAGCGCTCCGGCGGTCCCCGCCGCCGCCCCCAGGGTGGTTCCGGTCGCCGTCCGTCCGCGCCGCAGGGCGGCGAGTTCGCACTGCCGAAGACGGTGACGCCCGCGCTGCCCGCGGTCGAGAAGTTCTCCGAACTGGACCTGCCCGCCCGGCTGTTGACGACGCTCGAAGCCGAGGGCATGACCGTCCCGTTCCCCATCCAGGCGGCGACGCTGCCCAACTCGCTGGCCGGCCGTGACGTCCTCGGCCGCGGCCGCACCGGCTCCGGCAAGACCCTCGCCTTCGGCCTCGCGGTCGTCTCCCGCACGCAGGGCCGCCGGGCCGAGCCGAAGCGCCCCCTCGCCCTCGTCCTCGTCCCCACCCGGGAACTCGCCCAGCAGGTCGAGGACGCCCTGAAGCCCTTCGCCCGCGCCGTGGGCGTCCGGGCGGCCACCGTCGTCGGCGGCATGTCGATCGGCCGGCAGGCCGGGGCGCTGCGGTCCGGCGCCGAGGTCGTCGTGGCGACGCCGGGACGGCTGAAGGACCTCATCGACCGCGGCGACTGCCGGCTGGACGACGTGGAGATCACCGTCCTGGACGAGGCCGACCAGATGACCGACATGGGCTTCATGCCGCAGGTCACCGGCCTCCTGGACCAGGTGCGTCCGGGCGGGCAGCGACTGCTGTTCTCCGCGACCCTCGACCGCAACGTCGACCTGCTGGTCCGCCGCTACCTCTCCGACCCGGTGGTGCACTCCGTCGACCCGTCCGCGGGCGCCGTCACCACCATGGAGCACCACCTGCTCCAGGTGAACGACGACGACAAGCAGCGCACGGCCACCGAGATCGCCGCCCGCGACGGCCGGGTCATCATGTTCCTGGACACCAAGCACGCGGTGGACCGGCTGGTGAAGCACCTGCTGAAGAACGGCGTCCGCGCGGCCGGCCTGCACGGCGGCAAGTCCCAGCCGCAGCGCACCCGCACCCTCGCCCAGTTCAAGGACGGGCAGGTGACGGTGTTGATCGCGACCAACGTCGCCGCCCGCGGCATCCACGTCGACAACCTCGACCTGGTCGTGAACGTCGACCCGCCGGCCGACCACAAGGACTACCTGCACCGCGGCGGCCGTACCGCCCGCGCGGGCGAGTCCGGCAGCGTCGTCACGCTGGTCACCCCCGACCAGCGGCGCGGCGTGAACCGGCTGCTGTCGGCGGCCGGGATCGTCCCGCAGGTCACCCGGGTCCGTCCCGGCGAGGAGGAGCTGGCCCGGATCACCGGCGCCCAGGAGCCCTCCGGCGTCCCCGTCGTCATCCCCGCCCCGGCGGCCCCGGAGCGCCCGCGGCGCTCGGCGTCCGCGTCCGGCAACCCGGGCAAGCGGCGCCGCCGTCCCGCGTCCGGCCGGACCGGCGGCGGAGCGCCCCGCCGCCAGGGGACCGGCGGCACGCGCTGATCCCCAGCGGAACAGCACGGCCCCGCCGCCCGGTCCGGGCGGCGGGGCCTTCTCGTTCTGCTCGTTCTGCGGTCGGTGCCTACTGGTCGGAGTAGCTGAAGTCCCCCACGGTCCACGCGCTGACGTCGGTGATCGCCACGCGGAACATGCCTCCCGTGTCCGGGATGCCGACGCTGCCCTGGAGGATGCGCGCCAGATGGAAGTGGAGGTGGGTGGGGTCTTGGTCGTCGGGCCGGTCCCGCTTCCGCCGGCGTACGAAGGTGTCGGAGAACGGGCTCAGCCGGTCCGAGGACCGCAGCACCTCCGCCACCCGCTCCCGCCAGGTGTCCTCCGGGGCCAGTCGGCCCGTGATGACGGCTCCTTGAGCGACCACGGTCAGTGACATCTGATTGCTCGGCTCCGACTCCACCATGGCGGCGATGGAGACGAGCAGCTCATCAGGGTTCGGCATGGGAGCGAGTCTATGGTGCGCCTGTCGCACCCCGGCCACCGCAGCGACGGCCGGGGCGGATGGTGTTGAATCGTCCAGGGGCCCCGGTGCCGTACGGCACCGGGGCCCCTGGACGCGTTGCGCTACGAGGTGACATGACAGCAGGCAATCCGCTCAGCGAACGGCTGGACGACGACGACTACCCCGCGTACACCATCGGCAGGGCCGCCGAGATGACCGGCACCACGCCCGGGTTCCTCCGGGCCCTGGGCGAGGCCCGCCTGATCAAACCGCTCAGGTCCGGGGGCGGCCACCGCCGCTACTCCCGGTACCAGTTGCGGATCGCCGCGCGGGCCAGAGAACTCGTCGACCAGGGCACCCCGATCGATGCCGCCTGTCGCATCGTCATCCTGGAGGACCAGCTGGAGGAGGCGCAGCGCATCAACGAGGAGTACCGGCGGCGCGCGGCGGACGGGACGGCGCCCGACCCGGGCCCGTAGCCCACAGCACCAGTACGGCGATCAGCTGAATCCCGATGATCAGTGCCTGGACGGCGGGGGTCTCCACCCCCAGCAGCACCATCGTGGTGTTGACGGCGAAGTGCACGGCGATCGAGGCGACGACACCGGCCCGCTCGTAGGCGCAGGTGACGAGCATGGCCATCGGGATGTTGGCGGCGGCGAAGAGGACACCGCTGGGACTGGCGAGGCCGAGGCCGTTCTGGACGGTGCCGTCGATGAAGAACAGCGGCAGGTGCCACACCGCCCAGATCACGCCCAGCGCGGTGGCGACCTGGAGGCTGCCCGCCTTCGCCCGCATCCTCGGGTACGCGGTGCCGCGCCAGCCGGGCTCCTCGGAGAGCGGTCCGGAGACCAGCATGCTGACGAGGAAGGCCGCGGGGCCGCCCATGCCGTCCATGACGTCCCGGGCGTCCGCCCAGCTCAGCGCGGGCCCGCCCGCCGCCTGGCCGAGGGCGCCCGCGGCCAGTACGGTCGCCGAGGCGACGACCAGCAGCAGGGGCGTCCAGCGCAGCGCCGTCGCCGCCCGGAACCGGACCGCGTGCGGCGGCACGGGTTCGCCGCGCCGGCGGCGGCGTATCCGGATCACCAGGGCGCCGATCAGCGGTCCGAACGCGCCGAGGAGGAAGGGCGCGTAGGCGGCCTCGCCGGCCTTCGCGTCGCCGCCGATCGCGATGGCCGCGCCCCAGGAGGCCCAGCTGACGGCGAAGGCGACGACCATGAAGAGGATCAGGTCGGCGCGGCGGCGGTCGGGGGCGGGGGCCGGGTGCGGCACGGGGGCCGGGTGCGGCGCGGGGGCCGTCAGTGCCGTTTCTGATGTGGGCATGCCAAAGCATCCTTCGTCGGAGGTCCGGGAGGGCGGGCTCAGGAGGGACTCAGGGGGGACTCAGGGGGTGGTCACACCCGGGTCGTCGCGGTCAGGTGGCGGGCGAGCCACTCGCCCACGAGGTCGAGCAGACCCGCGTCGACCGGCTCGCGCAGCAGGCGGCGGTAGCCGCTCAGGGACGGGCGCCCGGGATCGCGCCGCAGGACGTGGGTGAGGCCGTCGACGCTGTGGGTCTCCGCGCCGCCGGGGACCAGCCGGGCGATCTCCTTGAGGTCCTCCGGGTCGACCTGGAGGTCCTTGTCGCCGGTGACGGCGAGGACCGGGGCGTCGATGACGGCGAGGTCGTCCCGGGTGTCGTGGACGAGCATCTCCCGCATCCAGCGGGCGTTGACCTTGGCCCCGGCCACGCGCGCCACGTCCGTACGGGTCCGCTTCACCCGGGCGAGGACCCGGTCGCCGATCCCCGCGAGCGGACGGCGCAGCAGCCGGACGGGGGCGGGCAGACTCGACACGATCGAGCGGCCCTGCCGGCGGAAGGCGTCCTCACCCGGCCCGGCGAACCCGGCCAGCAGGACCACCGCCCGTACGTCGGTCCGGGCCGCCAGGGCCATGGCGTGCAGCGCGCCCTCGCTGTGGCCGACCACGCCGATCCCGTCCTCGCGGATGTCGGTCCTGGCCGCCAGGGCGCGGACGGCCGCCGCGGCGTCCCGGCGGTTGTCGGTGAACCCGGCGGTCCGCCAGTCGCCGGGGGTGGCGCCGGTGCCGCGGCGGTCGTAGCGCAGGGTGGCGATCCCCCGGGCCGCGAGCGCCCCGGCCACCGGGTGCGCCAGGTCCACCGGCAGCTTCGGGGTGTTGCCGTCGCGGTCCAGCGGCCCGGAGCCGTGCAGCAGCAGGACGGCCGGGTGCGGGCCGGGGCCGGCGGGCAGCGTCAGCGTCCCGGCCAGGGGGGTCCCGTCGTCCGCGGTGACCGTCATGTCGATCTCGGGCACAGCTGTCGCCTCTCTCGGTCGCTTTCGAGCAGCGATTGCTCTCAACTGCGAGAACGTTATCAGATGTGAGATCATTGGATTCATGGCCACCGCGAACCTCCTCCTCCACCCCGTCCGGATGCGCATCCTCCAGACCCTGGTGGGCGCCGGCGAACTGACCACCGCGCAGCTGCGCGAGCGGCTCCCGGACGTCTCGGCCGCGAGCATGTACCGGCACGTGGGCACGCTCACCCAGGCGGGCATCCTGGAAGTGGTCCACGAACGCCGCGTCCGCGGCACCGTCGAGCGCAGCTACCGGGTCCGGCAGGACGAGGCCCTCGTCGACCAGGACGCCCGCGCCGCCATGACCAAGGACGACCACCGGCAGGCGTTCACCGTCTTCACCGGGGCGATGATGGCCGACTTCGACCGCTACCTCTCCCGCGACGACGCCGACCCCCCGGGCGAGGGTGTCCTGTACCGGCAGGGCGCGGTGTGGGTGACGCCGGAGGAGTTCACCGAACTGGTGGAGGAGCTGGAGGCCGTCGTCGCGCGCCGCACCGGGCACAGCGCGGGCGACGGCCGGACGCGGCACATCATCAGCCTCGCCCTCGTACCCGACAAGGCGCACACCGCCGATGGGGCGGAAGACACGGAAGACACCCCTCCGCCCGCCGCTGGTTAGTCTGCCCGCATGACCACCGAGTCCGCCCGCGCGACGACCGAGCTGATCCTGCTGTCCGAAGTCGCCTGCCGCGGCCGGGAGATCACCGCACCGCGGCTGCGCGGCCTGCTCGCGCTCCTCGCCGCCGAGCCGCGCACCGGGTGCAGCACCGGCCGGCTGGTGGCGGGACTCTGGCCGGACGAGCAGCCGGAGCGGCCGGGCAAGGCGGTGCAGGTCCTCGTGTCACGGCTCCGGTCGCAGCTCGGCGCCGACCTGATAGCGAGCACCCCGACCGGGTACCGGCTGGCGCTGGACGAGACCCTGATCGACGCCGCCGCGCTCGCCCTGCACGAGTCGGCGAGCGCCCAGAGGGCCGCCGCGGGCGACCACGCGGGCGCGCTGCGGGAGGCCGAGGCGGGGCTCGCGCTCTGGGACGGCACCGTGGACACCGGGGCCGGCGAGGACCTCCACGACCCGGTGGCGGCGCTGCGCACGGCACGCCTCGCCCCGTACCGGTCCCTGGTCCGCCTGCGCGCGCTGGCCCTCGCGCGGACCGGGCGCCGCGCGGAGGCGACGGCGCCGCTGACCGAACTGGCCGACGGGGCGCCGTACGACGAGGAGGTGCTGGCGGAGCTGCTGCGCTGCGAGGCGGCCGGTGCGGGCCGGGCCGCCGCGCTCACCCGCTACGAGACCCACCGCCGGCGCCTGCGCGAAGAGCTGGGCACCGACCCGGGCCGCGCGCTCAAGGCCGTACAGCAGGAGTTGCTCAGCGCGGACCGCCCGGCGGTGCGCCACGGGGTGCCGCACGACGCCAACGAACTGCTCGGCCGCGACGCCGACATCGCCGCCGTCACCGGGCTCCTCGGCACCTCGCGCGTCGTCACCGTCGTCGGACCCGGCGGGCTGGGCAAGACACGGCTGTCCCACGCTGTGGGCCGGGCGGCGGCGCAGCCCGTGGTGCACTTCGTGCCGCTCGCCGGTGTCACCGCCGACGAGGACGTGGCCGGAGAGGTCGCCTCGGCGGTGGGCACGGGCGAGGGACGGCAGTTCGCGGGCGGCGGCGCGGACGTCGTGGGCGGCATCGTCGCGGCGCTCGGCCCGGGACCGGTCCTGCTGGTCCTTGACAACTGCGAACAGGTCGTCGCCGGCGCCGCCGCCCTCGTCCAGGCGCTGGTCTCCCGTACGAAGGGCCTCCGTGTCCTGGCCACCAGCCGCGCGCCGCTCGGCCTGACCTCCGAGGCCCTCTACGCCCTGCCCGAACTCTCCCTCGCCACCTCCGTCGAGCTGTTCGAGCAGCGGGCGCGGGCGGCGCGGCCCGGCGTGGCGCTGGACCCGGCAGCCGTCGCCGACCTCTGCCGCCACCTGGACGGACTGCCGCTCGCCGTCGAACTGGCCGCCGCCCGCGTCCGGGTGCTCTCCGTCGCGGACATATCCCGGCGCCTGCGCGACCGCTTCGCGCTGCTGCGCGGCGGCGCCCGTGACGCGCCCGAGCGGCACCGGACCCTGCGCGCGGTGGTCGACTGGAGCTGGAACCTGCTGGAGGAGGACGGCCGGGCGGCGCTGCGCGCGCTGTCGGTCTTCCCCGGCGGCTTCACCGAGGAGTCGGCCGGGTACCTGCTGGACGGCGACGACGATCCGCTGGCGCTGCTGGAGAGCCTCGCCGGGCAGTCCCTGGTGAAGGTGGGCGACGGACCGGCCGGGGTCCGCTTCCACATGCTGGAGACGCTGCGGGAGTTCAGCGCCGCCCGGCGCGCGGAGGCCGGTGAGGAGGAGGCGGTGACCGGCCGGTTCCTGGTGTGGGCGCGGGAGTTCGGGCGGGCCAGGCACGACATGCTGTTCGGCACCGACCCGGTCTCCTCCTGGCACCACATCCGGGCGGAGCAGGACAACCTCGTCCTCGCCCTGCGGTACGCCCTCGCCCGGTCCGACGGGCCCGCGACCGCCGCCGTCACCGCCGTCCTGGCCTCCCTGTGGGCCACCGACAACCACTACGAACGGCTGGCCTCGCTCACCGCCGACACCGGCGCGCCGCTCTCCAGGTTCCGGCCGGGACCCGAGGACGTCGAACCGGTCCGCAGCGCGGCGGCGGTCTGCACGGCCAGCGACTTCATGGGCTACGGGCCGCGCGCCGGCCGCCACCTCGCCGTCCTGCGCCGGCTGCCGGCCGCGCCGCCGGACACGGCGCTGCGGGCGCTCGCCGTCGTCGTGTGCGCCGTACCGGACGTCCGGCCGCCGGAGTTCGAGCAGCTCACGGAGTTGAGCGCGTCGGACGCGCCGCTGCTCGCGTGTCTCGCCTCCGGCGTCGCCAGCTACGTGTGGGAGGCCGGGCACGAGCCGGAGCGGGCGCTCGCCTTCGCCCGCCGGATGCTGGACGCCCTCGGGCCGCACGGCAGTCCGGCGCTACGGCTGCTCAGCCACGGGCGGATCAGCGAACTCTGCCTCAAGGCGGAGCGCGGCGAGGAGGCGTACGGACATCTGCGGTCCGCGCTGGACGCGATCGGCGAGTCCGGGGCCGGGGGCTGGTCCGACGCGATCGGGGTCCGCTGGGGACTGGTGCTGGCCTGCCTCCAGCGCGGGGCCGTCGACGAGGCGGAGCACTGGCTGCGGCTCGCCGCCCTGGACCAGCCGGCGGAGGCCACCCTGATCTACACCCCCGACCTCGCGGCCCGCGCGGAGATCGCGCTGAGCCGAGGACTGACCGAACTGGGGCTCGGGCTGTGGCGGCAGGCGCTGGAGCGGTCCCGGCAGGACGGCGCGCTCCACGCCGGTGACCCGTTCCTCGACCCCTGGTCGCTGGAGCTGCGCTCGGCGGCCTTGGCGGCGCACGCGTTCCACGGGCGGCTGGAGCCGGTGGCGGGACTGGCGGAGGGGTTGCGGGAGAGGGCGCTGGGGATGTTGTCGGGGCCGGGGCCGGGACTGGGATTGGGGCCGGATGCGGGACCGGGGCCGGATGCGGAGGGCGCGGCCCCGGAAGCGGGGGGCGCGGCCCCGGATGCCGGTCCCGTGGACCTGCCGTTGTACGGCACGGTGCTGCTGGCGGTCGGGCTGGCGGGGATCGCGGCCGGGAACGCCATGGGCACCGGGGACGCGGGGGCGGTGCGGCTGGTGGCGCTGGCGGAGCGGATGCCGGTCATCCGGCAGTTCCCGGCGCTGTCGGCGGCCCGGTCCCGCCAGGCCGCCGAGAACGCCGACAGGGCGGCCTACGCCGACGCGAGGTCGGAGTACGCCGCCCTGGGACGGGAGGAGCTGCGGGACGCGGCGGTGCGGATACTGCGGGGCGCGCCGGCCACGTCGTGAACGCGGAACCTCGTGACCGCGGAACCTCGTGACCGCAGAGCCTCGTGACTGCGGAGCCCGTGTCATCCACAGGCCCTCACCGCTGCGGCTCGCGGTCGAAGCGGGCCTTGGACCAGAAGTAGCCGAGGACGGTCAGGCCCACGCACCAGGCGCCGGCGAGCCACGCGTTGTGGCCGATCTCGGTGCCGAGCAGCAGACCGCGCAGGGTCTCGATGGCGGGCGTGAACGGCTGGTACTCGGCGATCGGCCGGAACCAGCCCGGCATCGTGTCGAGCGGCACGAAGGCGCTGGACAGCAGCGGCAGCAGGATCAGCGGCGTGGCGTTGTTGCTGGCGGCCTCGGCGGTCGGGCTGACCAGTCCCATGCCGACCGCGATCCAGGTGAGCGACACGGCGAAGAGCACGAGCAGGCCGAGCGCCGCGAGCCACTCCAGGGCGGTGGCGTCGGTGGAGCGGAAGCCGATGGCCACGCCGACCGCGCCGACGAGGACCACGCTGACGACGGACTGCAGCACACTGCCGATGACATGGCCGACGATCACGGAGCCGCGGTGGATCGGCATGGTGCGGAAGCGGGCGATGACGCCCTCGCTCATGTCGGTGGAGACGGAGACCGCGGTGCCGACCACCGTGGAGCCGATGGTCATCAGCAGCAGACCCGGGACGATGTAGGCGATGTAGAGGGAACGGTCCGGGGCGCCGCCACCGATGCCCGCGCTCATCGTGTCGCCGAACACGTAGACGAAGAGCAGCAGCAGCATGATCGGGGTGAGCAGCAGGTTCAGCGTGAGGGAGGGGTAGCGCCGGGCGTGCAGGAGGTTGCGGCGCAGCATGGTGACGCTGTCCCGGAAGGCGTAGGTGGTGGCACTCATCGGACGGTCTCCTTGGTGTCGGCGTCGAGCGGGGCGGGAACGGTGTCGCCGGTCAGGGCGAAGAACACGTCGTCGAGGTCGGGGGTGTGCACGGAGAGTTCGCCGGCCTCGATGCCGGCGGCGTCGAGCCAGTCGAGGATGGCGCGCAGCTCGCGCTGGCTGCCGTCGCTGGGGATCTGGAGGGTGAGCGCCTCGTTGTCGCGTCCGGCGTCGCGCAGCGCGGTCGCCGCCTGCTCGTACGCCGCCGGGTCGGAGAACCGCAGCCGTACGTGCCCGCCGGGGACGAGCCGCTTGAGTTCCTCGGCCGAGCCCTCGGCGACGAGCTTGCCGCCGTTGAGCACCGCGATGCGGTCGGCGAGCTGGTCGGCCTCCTCCAGGTACTGGGTGGTGAGGAAGACGGTGGTGCCGCCGGCGACCAGTTCGCGGAACATCTGCCACATGGTGTGCCGGGAGCGCGGGTCGAGTCCGGTGGTCGGCTCGTCCAGGAAGATGATGCGCGGCTCGCCGACCAGCGTCATGGCGATGTCGAGGCGGCGCTTCATGCCGCCGGAGTAGGTGGAGGCGGGTTTCTTGGCGGCGTCGACGAGGTCGAACCGCTCCAGCAGTTCGGCGCAGACCCGCCGCCCGTCCTTCTTCGACAGGTGGTGCAGATCCGCCATGAGCAGCATGTTCTCCTCACCGGTGATCAGTCCGTCCACGGCGGAGAACTGTCCGGTGACGCCGATGGCCCCGCGCACGGCCTGCGCCTGGCCGCCGAGGTCGAACCCGGCGATCCGGGCCTCGCCGCCGTCGGCCGCGATCAGCGTGGAGAGGATGTTGACGGCGGTGGTCTTCCCGGCGCCGTTTGGCCCGAGCAGGGCGAACACGGAACCGGCCGGCACGTTCAGGTCGATGCCGTCGAGGACGAGCTTGTCCCCGTAGCTCTTGCGCAGTCCGGTGGCCGCGATGGCGGCTTGACGCGATGTCGTGGTGGTCATGGGGAAGAGCGTGCGGGGGGCCGCATTCAGCGGGGCTTCGCAGCGGTTTCAGCCCCCGTGCCGGGGTCGCCCGCTCCTGAAACTCACCCTTCGCACCACCCGCGCAGCAGCTCCTCCTGCTCCTTCCGCCCCGGCTCGGCGTCCTCCGCCGACCGGTCCCGCCGCCAGGCGAGGAGGGCCGAGACGTCGGCGGTGCCGTCGGCGAACCGGCCCAGCAGGGTCCGCGACAGCTCGTACTCGTCCGGGGTGTGGATGCCGCCGTGCACGGCGGCGAGCGCGCTCACCTCGACGGCTCCGCCGTCACTCTCTATCGCCACGGTGAAGGCCGGGGGCTGCTCCCCGTCCCCGGTGGCGAGGACGACCAGCGCGTCGAACGCCAGGGAGGCCAGCCGCCGGGCACCCGACCGCACGGCGACGTCCCGCACGTCGAGCCCCCGTACCTCGTCCCAGCCCCAGAACGCCCCCTGCCCGCTGCCGACCGCCTCCACCCCGTCCTTCCCGAGCCGCACCCCCGGCCCCGCCCCGACGGGTTCGGCCCCCACGTACACGTGGTCATCGGTGATCCAGAACAGGCCGACCATGGTCATAGGGTGTCTCCCGGGGCTGCGACGTGGCTGTCTGCCGGGGAGGACGGCGAGCGGACACGGCCCGGTTGCGGGCCGGACCTCATACCCAGCCGAGACGTTGCCCTTCGGGGCCGACGTGCAGCCGCATGCGCCCGGCCGCCGGGCGCCCGGCCGCCCGCGCCCACGTCGCCCGTCGCGCCGGGGGTGTTGACGGAGCCGACCCACAGCACGCGCACGCCCTGTCGTCGGCAGTACAGCCAACAGACCCCGTTCATCCAGCCGTTGCCGTCGTCCGTCCGTGCGGCGAGCGGCCAGGTGTCACGCCAGGGGCGGGCGACGGCCGGGGTGAAGGTCACGCCGTGCGGGCCGCGTCCCTGACATGCAGGAATCCGCCTGCTCTCTCGATCTCGCGCGCCATGTCGTCGTACTCCTGCGCGACGGCGGAGATCATCGACCGACACGACGTGAGCACGGCTCCGGCCGTGCCGCTCGTGATGTACCCGACGGCGCGGTCGAGGCCGTCGCGCCCGCGAGGCGGCAGCAGGCCCGCGCGCTCCTCGATCACGTCCGTGATCTCCCAGCCGAACGCCTCGGCGTACCCGGTGCACTCGGTGCGCGGGCCGGTCAGCTCCGTACGAAGCGCTCCGCACAGGTAGATCACGCAGCGGAACCGTTCGACCTTCGCGGCCTCCGCCCACACGTCGGCCTCGCCCGGTGTGATGCCGGCCGCGATGTCGGCGAGCGCCTGACGGCGACGCCGGTCGCCCTCTGTGCGGCGGGGTCGCGTCCCGGGGCCGCTTTCCATGCTGTCCATGCATGAAGAGTGACGGATCGGTCACTCTCTGTGAAGTGATGAGTCGTACGACCGGAAGGGCTGGTCAGGCGGTGACTCCTACGCTCCGTATGAATCAGTTGATCAGCGGTACGCCGATCAATTCGCTGATGCTCCGTACACGTGCCGTGGATACCCGGGCGAGGCGCTTGCCGATGACGCCGGGCAGGGCCTGGTGCCTGACCCATTCCGGGGCGTCGAGGCCGACCTCGATGAGCGTGTCCCCGGCCTGGTCGTGGAGACCGGCGGCGCACTGGGCGAGGGCTACGTCGAGTTTGTAGCGGTTGCGGGCGAGTTTGGGCATGGTTGCGGGGAGCGTTGTCTGCGCGGCCAGTTGCAGCGCACGTCCGTGATCTCCGAGGGTGATGGCAATCCCGACAGCCTCGGTGTTCGCCGCGGTGGGCCCGAAGTGCGTGCCGTAGAGCGCCTCGTCTCGACCGAGCCTGGCAGCCGCCGCGTGTGCCTGCGACAGATAGTCGTCCGCGGTCACAGCGTCCCCCCGGCGTGAGGCAGCCACGGCCGCGGAGACCATCAGACGTCCGTACGCGAGCAATTGCGGGCGAGGAGATCTGCTGAACGACGGCTCGATCCGCAGCGCCGCCTGCTCGGCGACGGCGATGGCTTTGGGCACTCGGGCGCTGCGGAGATAGATCCAGGACAGCGTCGACTCCAAAAGGGCGCCGAGCACTTCGTCTCCCGAACTGTCCGCCAGGCGGCGCGCGGAAGTGAGGGCGCCCAGGGCGAGATCCCGCTGCCCCAGGAGCACGGCGGCTGAGGACGCGAACTGGTAAGTGCTCGCGAGTATCGAACCCAGCCGTTCGCGTTCGTGCCCCGTGGCCTGCGCGTGCCGAGCGCGTCCTTCGAGCAGTACCTTGGCGACCAGTTCGCTGAACGCGGCGTAGTCGCCCCGCCAGTACGACGCACATACGCGGTCGTGAGCAGCGGACAGTTCACCCAGGGTGCTTGGTTCCCCGATACCGTCCCACGCGCCGAGCGCACTGTCGTGAACCGCGTCCGACAGCCTTCGCACCGCGGCCCGCGTGTCCTGGTTCATCCCGCGCCGCGGCGCCTGCTGACCGAGTATCACGGACACGTCCGTGTTCAACGCGTTGGCCAGTTTGAGCAGGGAGCCGATCGACAGCTCCCCCCTGTCCTGCTCGGCCTTCTGGACCAGGGCCAGTGACAGCCCCGCCGCGTCGGCGAGACCCTGCTGGGTCAGATCGGAACCTCGGAGGTGCTTCAGACGCTTGCCGTTGGTCAGTTCTGCCCAGTCGCTCACGGTCACTCCAGGTGCGCTCGCTCAAGCTGGTCTGCTTTCGATGGTACGGGGCGCATTGCTCCGGGATTGCCCGTACGGAAAGGGGCCCGGCACGATCACCGTGCCGGGCCCCTCGGGCGGATCAGGACGGTACGTCAGCCCACCGGTTCCGCCGCCGGTCCCACCAGTTCCGTCAGGACGTCCTCCATCGTCACGAAGCCCAGGACCGTGCCCGTCTCGCCGGTGACGGCGGCCAGGTGGCTGCCCGTGGAGCGGAGGGCGGTCAGGGTGTCGTCGAGGGGGGTGTCGATGCGGACCTTGGTGACCGGGTGCAGGGCCGTCCTGGGGAACGGGCGGTCGCGGTCGGTCAGCCCCAGGGTGTCCTTGATGTGGAGGTAGCCGAGCAGCGTGCCGTTCGGGCCGGAGACCGGGAAGCGGGAGTAGCCCGCCTCGCCGCCCAGGCGTTCCAGTTCGGCCGGGGTGACGGTGTGCGGGACCGTCCGCATCCGCTGGAGCGGTACGAGGATCTCGCCGACCGGGCGGGTGCCCAGTTCCAGCGCGTCGCGCAGGCGTTCGCCGTCCGCCGGGTCGAGGAGGCCGGCCTCGCTCGCGTCGTCCACCATGCGGGCCAGCTGGTCGTCGGTGAAGACGGCCCCCACCTCGTCCTTCGGCTCCACCCGCAACAGCTTCAGCAGCGTGTTGGCGAAGGCGTTGATACCGAAGATGACCGGCTTCAGCGCGCGGGTCAGGGCGACCAGCGGCGGGCCCAGGACCATCGCGGTCGCCGCCGGGGCGGCCAGCGCGATGTTCTTCGGGATCATCTCGCCGATCAGCATGTGCAGATACGTGGCGAGGGTCAGGGCGATCGCGAAGGCGATGGGGTGGACGAGGGCGTGCGGGACGTGGACCGCCTCGAACGCCGGCTCCAGCAGGTGCGCGATGGCCGGTTCGGCGACCGCGCCCAGCACCAGCGAGGAGACGGTGATGCCGAGCTGGGCCGTGGCCATCAGCGCGGAGATGTGCTCCAGACCCCACAGCGTCATCCGGGCGCGCTTGTCGCCCTTCTGCGCGCGCGGCTCGATCTGGCTGCGGCGTACGGAGATCAGGGCGAACTCGCCGCCCACGAAGAACGCGTTGGTCACCAGCGTCAGGGCGCCGATCAGCAACTGGATCACAGTCATCGGGACACCTCCTGACCGGTACGGGCGGGTTCGTGGTCGGTGCCGTCCTGCGCGGGGACGGACGGCGGGGCCGGCGGAGCGGTGATCCGCAGCCGGTCGGCACGGTGGTGGTCGACGCCGAGGACGTCCAGCCGCCAGCCCTCCAGCTCGACGGTGTCACCCTTGACCGGGATACGGGTCAGCAGGGTGGCGACCAGGCCGGCCAGTGTCTCGTACGGGCCGTCCGGCGCGGTCAGGCCGATCGCGGCGAGTTGGTCGGTGCGGACCGAACCCTCCGCCTCCCAGGCGGCGCGGCCGTCGGTCTCGGGGGCGGCGGGCCGGAGGTCGGGGACCTCCACCGGGTCGTGCTCGTCGCGGACCTCGCCGACGACCTCCTCGACGATGTCCTCCACCGTGGCCACCCCGGCCGTACCGCCGTACTCGTCGATGACGACGGCCATCGTGCGGGTGGCGCGCATGCGCTCCAGAAGGCGGTCGGCGGGCAGGCTGTCGGGGACCAGGAGGGGGGCCGTGGCCAGGTCGGTGACCGGGGTGGCCGCGCGGCGGTCCGGCGCCAGGGCGAGGACGTCGCGGATGTGGACGGTGCCGACGACCTCGTCCAGGCTGTCGCGGTAGACCGGGAAGCGGGACAGGCCCGTGGCGTGCGACAGGTTGGCGGCGTCCGCGGCGGTGGCGTGCGCCTCCAGGGCCTTGACGTCGACACGCGGCGTCATCACGTTCTCCGCGGTCAGCTCGCTCAGGTGCAGGGTGCGTACGAACAGCTCGGCCGAGTCGGCCTCAAGGGCGCCCTCGGCGGCCGAGTGCTGGGCGAGCGCGACCAGCTCCTCCGGGCTGCGGGCGGACGCCAGCTCCTCGGCGGGCTCCAGGCCGAAACGGCGCACGACCCGGTTGGCCGTGTTGTTCAGGTGCGTGATGAACGGGCCGAACGCGGCGGTGAAGCCGCGCTGCGGCGTCGCCACCACCTTGGCCACGGCCAGCGGCCGGGAGATCGCCCAGTTCTTGGGCACCAGCTCGCCGACGACCATCAGGAAGACGGTCGAGACGGCCACACCGAGCACGGTCGCCACCGACGACGCGGCGCCGCCCAGGCCGGTCGCCTCCAGCGGGCCGCGCAGCAGCGCAGCGAGCGACGGCTCGGCGAGCATGCCGATGACCAGCGAGGTGACGGTGATGCCGAGCTGGGCGCCGGAGAGCTGCACGGTCAGCCGTCGTACGGCCTTCAGGGCGCCCTCGGCGCCGCGCTCACCGGCCTCGGTGGCGCGCTCCAGGTCACCGCGCTCGACGGTGGTCAGCGAGAACTCGGCCGCGACGAAGACGGCGCAGAGCAGGGTGAGGAGGATGGCCAGCAGGAGCAGCAGGACCTCGGTCACCGCGCCACCCCCGCTCGTACGAGGGCCGCGGTGCGTTCACCGCGGGCCGGGGCACGGCCGGTACTGGGAGGCTCCATTACGGAACGGGGCTCCTTCTACGGGTCTGACGGGGTCTGAGAGGGTACGAGGGGGTCTGACCCCCGTAACCCTCATGGTAAAGGAAGAGCAAAGCCACTGAGGAGGGTCGTGTGACGCTTCCCACCCTAGGGTTCTACTCACCTGTAGAGAACGGTCCGGCGGGTCCCACTTGTTCCCCGCTCACCGCCTTCCTCTCCCTGGTAACTTCTACATACCTGTAGAGAGTTTGGAGTGGTCATGGCCCTGTGGGACCGCCTGAAGGAATCCGCGTCGACGATGCAGACCCAGCTCGTGGCGAAGAAGAACGACCTGAAGAGCGGCGCCTTCCGCGACGCGAGCATGGCCATGTGCGCGCTGGTCGCCGCCGCCGACGGCACCGTAGACCCGAGCGAGCGGCAGCGCGTGGCGCAGCTCATCGGCACCAACGACGTCCTGCAGAACTTTCCCGCCGACGACCTGCGCCGCCGCTTCGAGCAGAACCTCGACAAGTTGACGGCCGACTTCGCGTTCGGCAAGGTCAGCGTGTTGCAGGAGATCGCCAAGGCGAAGAAGAAGCCCGCGGAGGCGCGGGCGGTGATCCAGATCGGCATCGTCATCGGCGGTGCCGACGGTGACTTCGACAAGGACGAGCAGGCCGTGGTGCGCGAGGCGTGCTACGCGCTCGACCTGCCGCCGCACGAGTTCGATCTCTGACCGATCCGACCCGACAGGGGGGCGCAGTGTTCGGACTGAGCGAGCTGGCGATCATCCTCATCGTCATCGCCGTCGTCGTGGGTGTGAAGAAGCTGCCGGAACTGACCCGCTCCGCGGGCAAGTCCGCGCGCATCCTCAAGGCCGAGGCGCGGGCGATGAAGGAGACCGAGCGGCCGGCGGCGGACGGCGCGGAGCGCCCGGAGGGGCCCCGCGTCATCCAGGGCGAGGCGGTCCGCAAGGACACCCCCGACGCCGGCTGACGAGCGGAGCGGGACGGCCGCGGCCCGGACCCCGAGGGGGTCCGGGCCGTACGCCGCTCCCGTCCTCCCCGGCCTCAGGCCGGGTCCTGCGGCATCGCCGACAGCAGGCTGTGCAGCACCGGTCCGGCCGAGCCGCCGCCGGTGACGCCCTCCTCGACGACACAGGCCACGGCGATGTTGCCGCGGTGGGCGACCATCCAGCCGTTGTTGTCCTGGTCGTCGGAGACCTCGGCGGTGCCGGTCTTCGCGCCGACCTCGCCGGGCAGGTCGGCCAGGGCCGTCGCGGTGCCCTCGGTGACGGTGGCCCGCATCAGCGAGCGCAGCTGCGTGACGACCCTCTGCGGCAGCTCCTCGGTCTCCGTGGTGTCCTCGTTGCCGGCCGTGACCGACGGCTGGTGGAACCGGCCGGACACCGCCGTCGCCGTCACCGACGCCATGATCAGCGGGTTGGCCTGGACCCGTCCCTGTCCGATCATCGAGGCGGCCTTCTCCGTCTCGTCCTGCGGAGCCGGCACCGCGCCGTCGTACGTCGGGACGCCCACGTGCCACTCCTGGCCGACGCCGAAGTACTTCTTCGCCACGTCGCCCAGCTCCCCGTCGTCCAGCTCGCCGCGCAGGGAGATGAAGGCGGTGTTGCACGAGTTGGTGAAGTCCTGCCGGAACGTGGCGCCCTTGATCTCGGACTCCTCCACGTTCTGGAACTTCTTGCCCACGGTCAGGTACTTCGGGCACTCCACGCCGTCCTCGGGCCCGACCGCGTCCTTCAGCAGCAGGGCGCTGCTGGTGACGATCTTCCAGGTGGAGCCGGGCGCGTAGGTGCCGGAGACGGCGCGGTTGAAACCGGACGCCGGGGAGTTGGCCATGGCGACGACCTCGCCGTCGTCGACGCGCAGGGCGACCAGCGCCGCGTTCTTGCCCTCGGCCTCGCCCAGCGCCTTCTCGGCGGCGGCCTGCCAGCCGGCGTCCAGGGTGGTGCGTACGGGCTCGTCGGACTTCGGCTCCGCGGACTCGTCCCCGAAGCTCGCCTCCGTGCGTTCGACGTCGCCGGTGGCGCGGTCGACGAGCTGCACCGCGCCGCGCGGACCGCCGTCCCCGCCGGTGCCGAGCTGCCCCATGACCGGGGCGAGGGAGGGGAAGTCCGCGGCGGCGAGGGTGCGGCCCGTGCGGTCGGTGACCTCGGGCGTCTTGGTCTCCTCGCGCTCCAGGCGGAACTTCTCCGTGTCGCTGAGCCGCGGGTGGATCACGGACAGCCGCCAGTCGACCTTCCAGGCGCCGTCCTGCTCGCGCAGCGGCAGCTCCGACGTGTACGTCCACGTGCCGAGGCCGGTCACGGGCATCTTCGCGGTGAACGGGACGGTGAGCGTGCCGTCCTCGGCCTCCTTCACCTTGGCGGACGGCGCCGCGGTGAGCTTCGGCCCGTCGATCTCCAGTCCGGCGGTGAAACTCTGGAGCACCTCCGCCGCCTCGTCGGGTCTGGTGGTGCGGTCGCCCGCCTGCGCCAGCCGGTCCGCGGACCAGTCGGCGAGGAAGCCGCGGGCCTGGGTGAGCGCCTCCGGGTCGGGTCCCTCGTCGCGGGCGAAGGGGCCGATGCCGGCGGCGTAGGAGCCGCCCGCGGCGACCGCCAGCACCACGGCGACCGCGACGGCCGCCCGCACGGCCTTCCGCGGCCTGCGGCGGGCGCGGGTGACGTCTCCGGTGGGCGGCGGGTAGGCCGGGTGGGGCGTGTGGGTCATGGGAGGGTTCCCTCTCTGTCCGTTTCGACGTCCGTCTCGACGTCCGTTCCGACGTCCGTTCCGACGTCCGTCTCGACCTGAGGAGGAGAGCAACACCGTCGCGCGGCTGTCCAACATGCGTATCGATGACCTGTCGATCAAAAAGGCATATGATCGCTGGTCGTGGACCTGGTGCGGCACCTGGAGTGCTTCGTGACTGTTGCAGAAGAGTCACACTTCGGCCGGGCCGCCGCGCGGCTCGGGATGGCGCAGCCGCCGCTGTCACAGCGCATCCAGCGGCTGGAGCGGGAGCTGGGCGTGCGCCTCTTCGAACGCAGCAGCCGCCGGGTGACCATCACCGAGGCGGGCACGCTGCTCCTCGCGGAGGCGCGGGAGGTGCTCGCCCGCTCCGAGTCGTTCCGGGCCGCCGCCCGCCGTATCCGGGACGGCGAGACCGGGCTGCTGCGGGCCGCGCTCACTCCCGACGTCCCCGGCGAGACCGTCGCCGCGCTGCTCGCGGAGTTCCGGGCCCGGCACGCCGGTCTCGAACTCGAACTGCACGAGCTGACCACCGCCCAGCAGCTCGCCGCCTTCGCCGCGCACGAACTGGACGTCGGCCTGCTGCACCACCCGTGCGACGTCACCGGCCTCGAACTGGGCCCGCTGCTCCGCCGCGACCTCGGCGTCCTGCTGCCGCCGGACAGCCCGCAGGCCCGGCTGGCCGAGGTGCCGCTCGCCGCGCTCACCGGCTACGACCTGGTCCTCTTCCCCCGCGACAGCGCGCCCGCCGTCTACGACGACCTGCTCACCGCCTGTGCCCGGGGCGGGTGGACGCCCGCGGCCGTACGGCACGGGCAGGGCACCAGCTTCGTCCGCGGTCTGGTGCTGTCCGCCGGGGCGGTCGCGCTCGGGCCCCGCGACATACGGCTCGCGTCCGCCGGGGAAGCGGACGCGGACCTCGTGTGGCGTCCGCTGGCCGGGGCGCCACTGGCCTGGCGGCACTCGGCGGCCTGGCCCCGGGGGCGCGGTGACACGGCCGTGGCGGCCTTCGCGGACGCCGCCACCCACGCGCTGCGCACGGTCGCGGGCGCCCGCCCCGAACAGACCGGCCGCCCCCTGCACCTGCGCCCGGCATCGGAGTTCTGGCTGTGACCGACACCCACACGGGCAGCGCCCCCGGCCGGGTCAGGGCCGCCTTCCACGACGCCGGGGTGACCGGGTGGCTGCACGCCGTCGACATCGACTCCGGGGCACAGGTCGAGGTGGGCGCGGACCAGCCGGTGTGCACGGCGAGTGTGCACAAGCTGCCGCTGCTGGTCGCCCTGCACGCGGAGGCCGCGGCGGGGCGCCTGGACCTGACCGAGCAGGTGGAGTGCCCGCCGGCCGGCCGCACCCCGGGGCCCACCGGGCTCGCGGCGATGCTCGACACCACCCGGCTGTCGCTGCGGGACGCCGCCTACCTGATGATGGCCGTCAGCGACAACACCGCCGCCGACCTGCTGCTCTCCCGGGTCGGCCTGGACGCCGTCAACCGCGCCACGGACCGGCACGGCATGACCCGGACCCGCGCCGTGCACGGCTTCGCGGAGATGCTGGCCACCATGCGCCAGGACGCCGGTCCCGACGGCACCCGCGCCCTGGCCGACCCGCACGTCATCACCCGGCTGCGGGCGCTGGACCCGGCCCGCGCCAACCACTCCACGCCGCGCGACATGACACGGCTGCTCGGCGCGGTGTGGCGGGACGAGACCGGGCCGGCCGAGCACGGCGCCGCGATGCGCCGCGTCATGGGCCTCCAGGTCTGGCCGCACCGGCTGGCCTCCGGCTTCCCCTTCGACGACGTGCACGTGGCCGGGAAGACCGGCAGCCTGCCGACGCTGCGCAACGAGGTCGGCGTCGTGGAGTACCCGGACGGCGGCCGGTACGCCGTCGCCGTCTTCACCCGCACCGCCCACACCGCGGCCGTCCTCCCGGCCGCCGACGCGGTGATCGGCACGGCGGCGCGCATCGCGGTGGACGCCCTGCGCACGCCGTAGCACCCGCCGTCGCACCGCCCCGTGCGGTCGGCCCGCCGTCGCACCGCCCCGTGCGGTCAGGCCGCCGTAGCACCGCCCCGTGCGGTCAGCCGTCGTTGTCCCGCCACCGGCCGCCCGCCGGGGGCGAGTCGAACCGGGTGGCGGAGGACGCGTTGCCGCCGAAGTCGTTGCCGGCGACCCGGCCGCCCGCCCAGACGGCCTCCCGGGTGATCCACAGGGCGTGGGTCTGGGTACGGGGGTGGCCGTCGTCGCGGACGCGGTTGCCGCGGACGCAGGGGTGGGCGACGGGCGCGGCGGCGGTGAGCCCGGCCCGGGGCGCGGGGGCCGCGGGCAGCCGGTACGCGGCGCCGTCGGCGGGGGCCGCGCCGTGCCACGCGGTGGCGGCTCCGGGACGTACCGGCGCCAGGGTCAGGACCGTCGCGGTGTTGTGCGTGACCACGGCGGTCCGGTCACCGGCCGTGACGTGCTTGCCGCGGTGGCCGTCCGGCGGCCAGTCGGCGCCGGTGTCGGTGAGGGAGAGCGGCCCGTAGCGCACGGCCGGTCCCTCGCCGGACGCGGCGGGCGCGGACCTGCGGCCGTTGTCGCGGACGCGGTTGCCGAGGAACGCCGGTTCGCGCAGGGGCGCGTCGACGCGGACGCCGTCCAGGGCGTTGCCGCGGATGTCGTTGGACTCCAGGACGATGTCGGTGGCCGGTTCCCGGTCGCCGCCGGCGAGGTTGTGCTGCCAGTAGCCGTACCGTCCGTTGCCGCTGACGCGGTTGCCGCGGAAGGCGTAGGGGCCGGGGGTGTTGCCGACGGCGACGCCGTCGCGGACGTTGCCGTCGATCAGGCAGCCGGTGACGGTGCCGCCGCGCCCGCCGATCCCGGTGGTGCCCTGCGCCGACACGTCGAACCCGGCGACGTGGTTGCCGAGCAGCGCGCACCCGGTGACGAGCAGCCCGTCGGCGCCCCAGTCGGAGAGGCCGTAGCGGTTGTCCTCGGCGTGGCAGGCGGTGACGCGGATGCCGCGCGGCGGGGTCCAGTCCTTCTGCTGGAGCTCGAAGAAGATGCCGTTCGTGCCGTTGCCGGTGGCGGTGCAGTCGGTGACCGCGAGCCGCTCGACGGAGCCCCAGCCGCCGACGCCGATCCCGATGCCGGCGCCGCCCATCATGGCGCCGGTGTCCTGCCGTCCGCACCGCTCGGCGAGGACGCCCTCGACGACGGTGTCCTGGAGGAAGTCGCAGCCGAATCCGGTGGCGGCGGTGTCGTGGATGTACAGGTCGGCGAACCGGGCCCGCCGCACGTACTGCAGGCCGAGCCCCTTGGCGAGCACCTCGTACTCCTCGGTGACCACCCCCGACCCGTCGATCTCGAAGTGCGCGAAGGTCAGGTCCGCGAGGTGCCGGCCGACCCCCGCGCCGTGCTGCGCGGCGGTGAACCAGGCCAGCGGCACGGGGGTGTCCGGCGCCCCGGGGTTGCACAGCACGAAGCAGGTGGCACCCCGTCCGGCGCCGATCAGGGAGACACCGCTGCGCCACACCACCGCCCGGTCCCGGACCACGTACCGCCCGGCGGGGACGTACACGGTGCGCGGCCGGCCGTCGGCGGCGTGGGCGTCACCGAGGGCGTCCACCAGCTTCTGCAGCGCCGGCCCGTCGTCGGCGAGGCCGTCCCCGGCCAGTCCGTGATCGCGGGCGTCGGCCGTCAGCGGCACAGTCATACGGGCACTCCTTCCGCCGACCCACCGGGTACCAGAGCCGCCCGTGCCTCAATCACCACGGCGGACGCCGGTTCGTCCGGCGCCCGCGTGGATACGCTCGCGGCATGAACGACTACACCTGCACCCACTGCGCGACCGTCGGTCTCGAAGAGGGGTTCATCGAGGACGCGGGGGAGCACTCCCGGGGGTACGCGCGGTGGATCGAGGGCGCGCTGGAGCGAGGGTTCCTCGGGGGTGCCAAGCGGATGGGCCGCACGAAGCGGCGGATAGCGGCGTTCCGCTGCCCGAAGTGCGGGCACCTGGAGCTGTTTGCCGCCGAGGAGGTGTAGCCCTGGAGCTGCTGTTCGCCGCCGAGGGTGTGTGGCCGGGCGCCCGCACGACGCCCGGCCGCCGCGCCTACAGAGCCAGCCACACCGTCGTGTCCGGGCCCAGCCGGCCGTCCTCCAGTGGCGCGCTCGCCAGCAGCGGCTCACCGGCCGGCAGGTCGACGGGGACGTCGGAGAGGTTGGTGACGCACCGCCACCGGTCCGAGCGGTCGAACCGCAGGACGCCGGGCGGCACGTCGTCGGACCAGGTGAGGGTCTCGCCGTCGAGCAGCTTGCGGCGCAGCCGCAGCGCCGTGCGGTACAGCTCCAGCGTGGAGCCCTCCACGCCGTCCTGCGCGGCCACGGCGTACGCCGCGAACGACGGCGGCTGCGGCAGCCACGCCCCGCCCGTGCCGAAGCCGTACGAGGGTCCCTCGGCCGTCCACGGCAGCGGCACCCGGCAGCCGTCGCGGCCCTTGCGGACGTGCCCGGTCTGCTCCCAGATCGGGTCCTGGAGCACCTCGGTGGGCAGGTCGGCCACCTCCGGCAGGCCCAGCTCCTCGCCCTGGTAGAGGTAGGCCGAGCCGGGCAGCGCCAGCATCAGCAGGTTGGCGGCGCGGGCCCGGCGCAGGCCGGCGGCCTCGTCGACGGCCGGGGCGGCGCCGCCGGACAGCAGCCAGGCGGCGGTGTCGGTGCCCGGCGGGAGCGCCAGCCGGGACGCGGGCCGCACCACGTCGTGGTTGGCCAGCACCCAGGTGGCGGAGGCGCCGGCCGCCGCGGCGTCGGCCAGCGAGCTCTCGATGACGCCGCGCAGCTCCTCCGCGTCCCAACCGGCTTGGAGATACTCGAAGTTGAACGCCTGGCCCAGCTCGTCGGGGCGGGCGTAGAGCGCGCGGCGGGCGCCCGGCACCCACGCCTCGGCGACCGCCATGCGGGGCGGGGTGTAGGCGTCGAGGATCTTGCGCCAGTCGCGGTAGACCTCGTGGACGTCGTCCCGGTCGTAGAAGGGGTGGGAGCCCGGGGGCAGCTCCGCCAGGGCGGCCTCCCCGCTCAGCTCGGGGGCGCCGAGGTCGCGCAGGGGTTCGGTGAGGTCCTTGACGAGGGCGTGCGCGACGTCGACGCGGAAGCCGTCGACACCGCGGTCCGACCAGAACCGCAGTGTGGTGCGGAAGTCGGCGCGGACCTGCTCGTTCTCCCAGTTCAGGTCGGGCTGTTCGGGGGCGAAGAGGTGCAGGTACCACTGCCCGTCGGGGACCCGCCGCCAGGCGCTGCCGCCGAAGACGGACTGCCAGTCGGTGGGCGGCAGTTCGCCCTGTCCGCCGCGGCCGTCCCGGAAGACGTACCGGTCCCGGGCGGCCGATCCGGGCCCCGCCTCCAGCGCCTCGCGGAACCAGGCGTGCCGGTGCGAGCTGTGGTTGGGGACCAGGTCGACGATGACCTTCAGGCCGAGGCGGTGGGCCTCGGCGGCCAGGGCGTCGAAGTCGTCGAGGGTGCCGAGGCGGGGGTCGACGTCCCGGTGGTCGTCGACGTCGTAGCCGCCGTCGGCCAGCTCCGAGGGGTAGAACGGGCTGAGCCACAGGGCGTCCACGCCGAGCGCGGCCAGATGGGTGAGGCGCTGGGTGATGCCCCGGAGGTCACCCAGCCCGTCCCCGTCGGCGTCGGCGAAGCTGCGCGGATAGATCTGGTAGATGACGGCCTGCCGCCACCAGTTGGGGTTCTGGGAGGAGAGGTCGGGGGTACCGGCGGTGGGGCGTGCGGTCACGCGGGCTCCTTCGCGGCGTGCGGACGGGTGACCTGAGTAGGTCTGTCCACATCGCCGGGAAAGTGAACCCCGCGTGCTCCCGTCCGCCCCCGGCCGTACCCGGCCTCCTCCGTCCGCGCCCGGCCGTCCCCGGCCTCCTCCGTCCGCGCCCGGCAGTCCAGGCGTCAGACGCCCTCGACCGCCTTCAGGTACAGCCGTACGTACCGCTCCACGTCCACGTCCAGGCCCACGTCGACCAGCGGCTGGTCGCGTTCGCCGTCGTGGATCTCGGACTCGCCGGGGCGGGGGCGGCGGTCGACGATCGTCTGGCCCCGGGACGGGCCGGGGGCGAGGGAGACCTCGACCGGCAGCAGGCGCGTGGTCAGGCCCGCGGGGTCGGCGACCGCGCAGACCGCGCCCGCGTCACCGAGGCCGCCGCCCGGGTCCGCCTCGTCGGTGGCCGGACCGCGGTGGGCGAGCAGCTCACCGGCGAGCCGGGTGCCGGGGTCGGCGCTCGCGCGCAGCCGCCGCACGTCCGCGCCGGGCACGATCACCCGCTGGAACACGTCCAGGCCGTACATGGTGATCGGCACCCCCGCGGTGAGCAGGACCGCCGCCGCCTCGGGGTCGTGCCAGACGTTGAACTCGGCGACCGGCGTCGCGTTGCCGGTGGCGACCGCGCCGCCCATGAAGACGATCCGCTCGATGTTGCGGGTCACCTCGGGGTGGGTGCGCAGCAGCAGCGCGATGTTGGTGGCGGGCGCCGTCGGGATCAGGGTGACCGGGCGCGGGGAGGCGAGGATCTCCCGGCGCAGCAGCGTCACGGCGTCGACGTCGACGGGGACCCGGGTCGGCGCGGGCAGTCCCAGGTCGCCCATGCCGTCCTCGCCGTGCACGTGCCGGGCGGTGCGCACGGCCTCGATCAGCGGGCGTTCGGCACCGCGGGCGACGGGGACGTCCCCGGCACCGGCGTGCTCCAGCACGGTCAGGGTGTTCCGTACGACGCCGTCCACGTCGGTGTTGCCCGCCACGCAGGTCACCGCCCGCAGGTCGATCCCGGGGTGCCGGACCGCCAGCAGCAGCGCCAGGGCGTCGTCGATACCGGTGTCGCAGTCGATGATCACCGGAACGGGTTGCGGCTGCGACGGCTGCTGCTGCTCGGTCGGCACGGCGGGGGCTCCTCGGCTGGTCGGCTGGTCGGCTGGTCGGTCCACGTCGTCCGGGGGGACGTACGGCTGCCGACCCTACGTGCCGCCGGCGGCGCAGCCGTCCAGGGCCCGCTGAGCAGAGACCCGGGGCCGCGCTCACGTGTCCGCGTCCAGGTTGCGGCGGTGGGATATCACGTCGTCCGCCGCCTCGCGGACCGTCCTGCCGCGCGCGAAGGCGTCACCGCGCAGGCGCGCCAGGGCCGCGTCGGAGTCGAGGCCGAGCTGCGCCATGATCATGCCGACCGCCTGGTGGACCTGGTCGTGGCCGGCGGCCAGGCCGTCCAGCCAGTCCTGACCGTCCAGCCGGTCCTGACCGTCCAGCCGGTCCTGACCGTCCAGCCGGTCCTGGCCATCCGGCCGGTTCTGGCCGTCCAGCCGGTCCTGGCCATCCGGCCGGTTCTGGCCGCAGGGGCGGCCGTCACCCGTGCCGCGCGGCAGCGACATCAGGGCCATCGTCATGACGCCGGCCACCAGCCGTGCCGTGGCCAGCTGGTCGCCGGTGAGGTCACCGGGGGTGTCCCGGTAGAGGTCGAGCGTGCCGACGCACATCGAGTCGCTGCCCAGCGGCAGCGCGTACACCGCGCGGACCCCCGCGGCCGCCGCCTCCTGCGCGAAGACCGGCCAGCGGTCCGCCCCCGCCCCGCCGGTCAGGTCACCGATCAGCACCGGGGCACCGATCCTGGCCGCGTCCACACACGGCCCCTCCCCCAGCGTCGCCTGGATCTCCGCCACCCGCCCGGCCCGCTCACCGCTCGCGCACAGCCGCACCGGCATGCCGTCGCTGCGCAGCGACGCGCTCGCCCCGGACAGCGGCAGCAGCCGCAGCACCACCTCGCAGAGCCGGGCCGGCACCTCGTCGGGCGGGGCGTCCCCGACCCCTTCGGCGATGAGATCGGCGACCCGCCCGCCTTCCGGGTCGGCGGGCCCTGTGGAGTCGTCGCTCGGCGACACGCCCACCGCCTCCTTCAGCACGCACGGAAGGCCACCTCGGCACCGCCCCGACTACCCGGCGCCGACCAGGTGAAACCGGTTCGGGACGGCGTACGTGTACGGTCCCGCTACCGCCGCTCGTACGGGTTCGCCGGCTCCTCCACCCGTGTCACGTCGGCCGCGTCCACGACCGGGGGCCACGCCTCGTCCGACCCCAGCTCCCCCTCGGGGTGCCAGGTGCCGGTGACCGTGACCCAGGTGCCGTCCGCGGGGGCGTCGGCCGCGGCGTCACCGCGCACCTCCGCCTTGCCGGTCGTCGCGTCGGCGGCGCAGCAGGTCACCAGCAGCCGGGTGACGTACCAGGTGCCGTCGTCGTCACGGGTGACGAAACCGGTCAGCCGGACGGTACGGCCCGTCAGCGACCGTTCGCTGTCGTAGACCGCGCGGGAGGCGAACTCCGCGAGCGTCAGCTCCACCGGGTCGGAATCCGGCAAGGCGGGGAAGGTGCCGACGCCCTGGGCGGCCCGCTGCTCCGCCTCCCGCTCGGCGCTGTACGTGCCGAGCGCGGGCGGCGGGAACAGCAGCAGCGCCAGCGCGGGGAGCGCGAGCAGCCAGGCGACCCGGGGACCGGCCGCACCGTGACTGTGCCCGTGCCCGTGCCCGTCGTCGTGATCCGGGTCGTCCCCGTCCCCGTCCCCGTCCGCGCGCCGTGCCGCCACCGCCGACGCCGCCGCCAGCAGCACCAGCACCGTCCCTGACACGATCAGGTACGGCCGCAGGCCCGCCTGCACGTACCGCAGGTAGAGGTCGCCGAAGAGCGAGATGCGCAGGACCGCCGCGCCCGTCAGCGCGAGCAGCACCGCCGCCCCGTACCGCCTCACAGCAGCCACCACCCCACCAGCGCACTGCTCGCCACGGCGACCACCCACGTCACCGGCGCGAACCGCACCGCGAACGCCCGGCCGAACGTCCCCGCCTGGAGCGCGATCAGCTTCAGGTCGACCATCGGACCGACCACCATGAACGCCAGCCGGGCCGTCGGCGAGAACCCGCTCAGCGAGGCCGCGACGAACGCGTCCGCCTCGCTGCACACGCACAGCACCACCGCGAGGACGGCGAGCAGCAGCACCGACAGCCACGCCGACCCGGTGAAGACGTCCAGTACGGAACGGGGGACGGCGATGTTGAAGGTGGCCGCCGCGCCCGCGCCGAGGACCAGGAACCCGCCCGCGTGCAGGAAGTCGTGGCGCAGCCCGGCGAGGAAGCCGCCGAGGCCGTACGCGACCTCACCGGTGGCGGGCCGCTCGGGCGGCCGCAGCCACTCGTCCCTGCCGAACCGGGCCCACAGCCAGCCCATCACCACCGCCGCCGCGAGCGAGGCGACCAGCCGGGCCGCGACCATCGCCGGCTGCCCGGGGAAGGCGATCGACGTCGCCACCAGCACCACCGGGTTGATCGCGGGCGCGGAGAGCAGGAACGCGAGGGCCGCCGCCGGGGCGACCCCGCGCCGTATCAGACTCCCCGCCACCGGCACCGAGGCGCACTCGCACCCCGGCAGGACGACGCCCGCCGCGCCCGCCACCGGCACCGCGAGCACCGGACTGCGGGGCAGCAGGCGGCTGAACACCCGGTCGGGCACGAACGCGGCGATCGCCGCCGACACCACCGTGCCCAGCAGCAGGAACGGCACGCCCTGGACGACGACGGCGGTGAACACCGTCCACCAGGCCGCGACCGCCGGGGTGTACAGGTCCAGGGCGACGACCGGTCCCAGTACCGAGACGACGGTCGCGACCGCGACCAGCGCCGCCCCGCCGACGACGGCGTACACCAGCGCGCGCAGCGCCAGGCGCACGGCGTCGCCCACCGTCCGCCGTCTCCTCGCATCCGCGCCGGCGCTCGCGCCCGCGTCCACGTCCGTCCCTGTGCTCCGCATCCGCTCCACCTCACCGGACGCGGCTGTGCGCGACCCCGGACTCCTCACAGAGGAGGCTGTGCGGGCGCCGGCCCGAGGGTCGTCGTGCCCGGCGCCGTCCGGTGGCCGAGCCCCGTCCGGTAGGCGTCCAGGGCGGCCTCCACCCGGCCGGTGCGCCGCAGCAGGTCGCCGAGGAGCCGGCACAGGTCGGCGAGGTCACCGGCGGCCCCCGCCCGCTCCAGCAGGCTGAGCGCCCGTACGTAGTGCTCCTCGGCGGCCTCGGTGTCCCGGGCGTCCTCGGCGATGATGCCGAGCAGCCGGTGCGCGGCGGCGGCGTGCACGGCGCCGCGCTCGGAGGACAGGTCGTCCAGGACCCCGCGCAGCAGCTTCGCCGCCTCCTCCGACCGGCCGCGCCGGTGCAGTACGTCGGCCAGTTCGACGGCGGCCTGGCTGCTGTAGAGGACGGCGCGCTTGGCCGACAGCATGTCCAGCGCCTGCCGCAGTTCGGTCTCGGCCTCCGCCAGGCGGCCGTTCTGCGCGTACACGTACCCGCGCATCCAGTGGCAGTTGGCCAGCTCGGTGCGGAGCTGGAGCGTGCGGTACAGCTCGGCCGCCTTGGCCAGCGAGGCGTCGGCCTCGGCGAGCCGGCCCTCGGCGAGCAGCGTGCGGGCCACGGACCGGTGCATGCGGGCGACCAGCGCCGGGTCGCCGGCCTGCGGGGCGAGCGCGAGGGCCAGTTCGGCGGCCTGCGCGGCGCGGGCGTGCGCGCCCATGTCCATGTAGGGGCCGATGGCGCTGGCGTAGAGGAGCAGCAGCGCGTCGGGGTGGTGCAGGCCGGAGCGGTTCAGCTCGTCGAGCGTGGTCTCCAGGAGGTAGACGGCGTACCGCAGTTCCCCGGCGAGGTAGTGGGCGAGGGCCCGGCCGCGCAGCGCCGGGACGCGGGCCGGCAGCGGGGCGTCGGCCAGGCAGTGCTCCGCGCGCTCGAAGTGTTCGCGGGCGGTGACCAGTTCGCCCTGTTCCACGGCGCACTCCCCGAGGCCGAGCAGCGCGGCGGCCGCCACCTCGGGCAGTCGGTGGGTCTCGGCCTCGGCGAGCAGTTCGGCGTAGCTCTCGGCGGCGGCCTCGGTGGCGCCGGTGGCCAGGGTGCGCTGCGCGCCGGTCAGCCGCAGCCGCAGATCGGTGGCGAGGTGCGGCGGCCGTCCGGTCACCAGCTCCTCGAAGTCGACGCCGAGCCGGCCGGCGATGTGCCGCAGCGCCTCGTCGGAGGGGCGGACGCGGCCCGCCTCCAGCGTCGAGACGTAGGCGGGTGTGTAGGCCGGTTCGGCCAGCTGTCTCTGGGTCAGGCCGCGGTCGACCCGCAGCCGCTGCACACGGCGTCCGATGACCACCGGATCGTCCCGGTCTCCCACTGCCAACTCCCCCTGTGCCCCTTGCCGTTCGGCTTCTCCGGCCCTAGGTTAAACCGAGCGTTAAGCGGGTTTAACCCAGCGCTGTAACCGTCCCCCGAACACCCTGGTCCGCCGGAGTGAGGTCACCGTGCTCGAACGCCCAGGCACCGCCGAGCGCTGGTTCCGGGCTGTCGCCGCGGCGGTGGTCGCCACGGCGTGCCTGCTGCTGGCCGCGAACACGACGGGCCGGGCCCCGGCGACGGAACACCCGACGGTACCCGCAGGACCGACCGTCCCGGCGACCGCGGGGTAGTCCGCGGTCGCCGGTCGGTCCGCGGTCGCCGGTCAGTCCGCGGTCGCCGGTCAGTCCGGCAGTGCCCGTCTGAGCGCCTTGTCCAGAGATTTCGCCAGCTCGGCGTCGTCCGGCGGGTCGGCGCCGAGGAGCGGTCCGAGTCCGGCGGTGAAGGTCTGGGTGAAGGCCCCGTACAGCGGGGTGCGCGGCCGGTGGACCGCGGCGCGCAGGGCGGGGAGCAGGACGGTACGGGCGTAGGCGGGCCGCTCTGCGGCGTCCCGGGGCATCCGGTCGGGCCGCTCCCCGCTGGGCGCGGCCGACGGCGTCCCCGCGGTCGCCACCGGACACCGCACCGTGTCCTTCTCGTACGCCGAGACGCGCGTCGCCGCGAACCCCGCGTCCAGCAGACAGCGCTCGCTCTCCTCGCCGGTGAGGAACTCGATCAGGTCGGTCGCCTTGGCCGCCCGCCGGGACCCGGCCGTGACCGCGAGGTTCTGCCCGCCGAGCACCGCGCGGCCCGGCAGCGCCGTCACCCCGATCTGCTCCGCGGAGAAGTCCTGGTGCAGGGTGCGGTACACCCACGGCCAGTGCCGCAGGAACGTCGTCCGGCCGTCGGTGAAGTCGGTCAGGGACTCCGCCTCGTCGGACTCCGCCGCCTCGGGGAGGAGGTAGGGCCGGCCGGTGCGGCGGCCCAGCTCGGCGACGCCCCGGGTCAGCTCCTCGACGGTCGCCGTGTAGCGGCCCTCGTCGTCGGTGAGGGCGAAGTCGTCCGCGGTGGACGCGAACGCCTCGACGGCGTTGACCGTACGGCCCTCGTAGGCGTCGAGCTGAGTCGTCCAGCCCTTCTCGTAGCCCGCTATCTTCTGCTCGTCCAGGACGTCGATCAGGCCCTCCAGGTCCTTCCAGTCGGTGACGTCGGCGAGGTCGGTGGAGGTCATGCCGGCCTCGGCGAGGTGGTCGCGCCGGTAGTACAACAGCCCGACGTCGCTGTTGAACGGCGCCGCGTACACCTCGCCGTCCCAGCGCGCCGTCCCGGCCACGGAGTCGATGACGTCGTCGTCCACGAGGGACGCGGGCAGCGGTCGCACCAGCCCGGCGGCGGCGAACTCCGGCACCCACGTCACGTCCAGGTTGACCACGTCGTAAGCGGCGCTGCCGGACTGCAGGGCGCCGAGCAGCTGGCCGCGCTGCTCGTCGGCGCTGCCGGGCAGCTCCACGAGCCGGGCGCGGTACTCGCCGCCCTCCTTCTCCTGCCGCTCGTTCCACGCGTCGATGAGCCGCCGCCGTACGCCGTTCTGCCCGGTGACGTCCCGGCCGCTGGCGACGACGATGGGACCGGGCACGTCCTCGGAGGGCGCCGGTCCCGTCCCCTCCCCGCCGCCGGTGCAGGCGGCGGCCAGCGCCAGCAGCAGCGCGAACACGACGGCCCGCGGGCCCCGGCTCGTCCCGCCTCGGAGCGCCGCTCCCCGGTCCCTCATTCCTCCCCCGTTCCGGTGCGCGCGACCTCGTCGTGTAGGGCGGAGCCCGGGTCGTCGGCGGCGTCCAGGCAGCGCCCGCCGCTCGCCTCGGCGATCCGCGCGTCCGGCCGGTCCGGGTCGCAGCCGCCGCCGGCCAGGGACACCGTCGTCACCGGCACCTCGGCGGCGCGGGCCGCCGCGAGGACGTCGTCGAGCCGGTCCCCGGTCAGCCGGCCGGCGTCCTCGTCGTCGGTGACGTGGACGATCAGCGCGGGCCGCTCCTCGTCGGCGGCGCGCCGCTCCATGTCGTCGACGGCGGCGAGCAGCGCCCGGTACGGGTCGGCCTCGGCCGCGTGGATCACCGCGGACCGGCCGAGGGTCCGCCCGGCGTCCGCCGCCTTGTGCGGACCGAACGGCAGCAGGGTGTCGTACGGGTCGTCGCCGGAGCCGTACACCGCCCACACCCCGTACTCGTCCTGCTCGCCGAGGCCGCCCAGCGACCGTGCGACCAGGCCGGGGGCGCCGCTGGGCCCCTCCCACACATCGCCCATCGAGCGCGAGCTGTCCAGCAGGAACAGCACCCTGCCTGGTCCTTCGACCCCCTGGTAGCCCGCCAGCGCCGCCTCCATCGCGTCCCGTCCGGCCGGTTCGATCAGCGGCGACGGGTCCGCCAGCACGCCGTACGCCCGGTCCTCGTCCAGCAGCGCCCGGTTGCCGGCCGCCTCCCGGAACCCGGCCTCGGCGAACACCGCCTCGCCGCCCTTCCCGGTCAGCCAGCGGTGGAAGCCCGCCACGGCGGCGTCCCGCCGCTCGGCGTCCCGGTCCGCGTCCTGCCAGCGCACCCGCACGAAGACCGGTTCGAGGCCGGGCACGTCCCCCGGGTACTGCGCCATGCGCGGGGTGCGGCGCGCGGGCTCGCAGCCGACGCCGCTCCTCATCAGGAACTCCGGGACGAGGGCGGCGGTCCGGTCGTCCACGGCGTCGTCCTCGGGCAGGTCGCAGAGCAGCTCGGCCGCGGTCGGGGACGGCGGACCCGGCTGGGCGACGCGCCGCTCGGCCCGCGCGGGGTCCCCGGCGGCGGTACCGGTGTGCGTGCCGTAGAGGCCGATCGCCGCGAGCAGCCCGGTATCGGCGAACTCCGGGTCCGGGCGGCGTACCTCGGCGTCGGGCTCGCGGGCACGCAGGGCGTCGATCATCTGGTTGAGTCCGACGGCGACCCGCTCCTCCTGCGACTCGGCGGCCAGTTCCTGCGGGACGGCGAGGACCACCGGGGAGTACGCGAAGGCCTCCCGGTCGGGTTCGAGCGCGGCGACGGCGTCGGTGTCCTGGCCGTCGGCGACCCGGGCGGCGTCGGCGGGGGAACCCGGTATCCAGATGTCGGGCTGCGGGCCCACGTCGCGCTGCGGGTTGGGCTCGTCGCCGGGCTCCTGCCAGGCGATCGTCTGCCGGCGCAGCGCGGTGACGGCGTCGGAGGTGCCCGCGCTGTAGACGGTGAGCCCGGCGCGGCGGCAGCCGTCCGCCGTGGTGTTGGCCCCGGAGGTGAGGTAGGCGTCGGCGGCGGCGCGCACGGTCTCCTCCAGGTCGGGGTCGGTGAGCACCCGCAGCTCCGGGGGCGGGCCGCACGGCGTTGTGCCGGTGCCCGGGGTGAACAACCGGTGGGCGCCGACGCCCGCGGCGGCCAGGACGGCCAGCGCGGCGCCGACGGCCACCGCCCGGCGGGCACCGGAGGTCCGGCGGGCGCGGCGCGACAGCGCGGTGACCACCGCGGCGACCGCCGTCAGCGCGGTCGCC
>NZ_JAVRHI010000022.1:0-35504 GCF_034105845.1 Streptomyces sp. CRN 30
GCAGCCCGCCTCGATCGCGGCGAAGACGTACTTCGGCTGGAAGTGGATGTCGGCGATCACCGGGATCTGCGACTTCCTGGCGATCACGGCGAGAGCGTCCGCGTCGTCCTGCGTGGGGCACGCCACACGGACGATCTGGCAGCCGGAGGCGGTCAGCTCCGCGATCTGCTGGAGCGTCGCGCCGATGTCGGAGGTCCGCGTCGTCGTCATCGACTGCACCGACACGGGGGCGTCGCCGCCCACGGCCACCGTTCCGACCTGGATCTGCCGGCTCTTCCGGCGTTCGGCGAGCCTGGTCGGAACGGACGGCATGCCGAGAGAAATCGCAGTCATCTGCTGTGCAACCCCAAGTCGTGGATCAAGGTCCGGTCCCGTCAGCGGCCGGGCTCCGATCTTCGAGATTACGGCACCCGCTACGAGCCGAGCACATCCCGCTCTCGTAAACCCACTCAAAGGGATGCGGCCCGGCACCCACGGTGCCGGGCCGCCCTGAACGCGTGGTGTCTAGGAGATTTTCACCGGGTTGACGACGTCCGCGACCAGTACGAGGAGCGTGAAGCAGACGAAGACGCCCGCCACCACGTAGGCCACCGGCATGAGCTTCGCCACGTCGAACGGGCCCGGATCGGGCCGGCGCAGCACCTTGGCGAGGCCCCGGCGCAGCGACTCCCACAGGGCGCCGGCGATGTGTCCGCCGTCGAGCGGGAGCAGCGGGAGCATGTTGAACAGGAAGAGCGAGAGGTTGAAGCCGGCCACCAGCATCACGGCCATGGCCAGCTGCTGGGTGGGCGGGATGTCCAGGGTGAAGATCTCTCCGCCGACGCGGGCGGCGCCGACGACGCCCATCGGGGAGTCGGGTTCGCGGGGACCGTCACCGAAGGCGGCGTCCCACAGCGCCGGGATCTTGCTGGGCAGGGCGGCGAGGGAGTCGACGGCGTCGCCGATCCGGTCGCCCATCCAGGTCACGGAGGAGCCGAAGTCCTGCTTCACGATGCCGGTGGCGGCGCTGAAGCCGAGGAATCCGGCGGTGACGTACTCGCCCTGGACGTACTGGCCGCTGCCGTCCTTCTTGGCGACCTGGTTGGAGGCGATCTTCGCGTGCAGGGTGATCTGCTCGCCCCCCCGGTCGACGACGATCGGCACCTCCTTGCCGGGGTTGGCGCGGATCAGGTCGGACAGTTCGTTCCACTCGTCGGTCTTCTTGCCGGCGAAGGAGACGATCTCGTCGCCCGCCTTGAGGCCCGCGGCGGCGGCCGGGGAGGGCGCGTCGGCGTCGGTGCACTTGTCGCGCTTCTCGGTCTGGGAGATGACGCACTCGGAGACGGAGCTGACGGTGGTGGTCTGCTGGGAGATGCCGAAGCCCATCAGGACGGTGAGGAACAGCGCCACCGCGAGGATCAGGTTCATGAACGGGCCGCCGAACATGACGATGACCCGTTTCCACGGCTTACGGGTGTAGAAGAGGCGCTTCTCGTCGCCCGGCTGGAGCTCCTCGAAGGCGGCCGAGCGGGCGTCCTCGATCATGCCGCGCCACGGTGAGGTGGAGCGGGCCTCCAGACGGCCGTCGGGGCCGGGCGGGAACATGCCGATCATGCGGATGTAGCCGCCGAAGGGGATGGCCTTGATGCCGTACTCGGTCTCGCCCTTCTTGCGGGAGAAGAGCGTGGGGCCGAAGCCGACCATGTACTGCGGCACCCGGATGCCGAACAGCTTGGCCCACGAGAGGTGCCCCAGCTCGTGCCAGGCGATCGAGAAGAGCAGGCCGACCGCGAAGACGACTATGCCGAGGATGAACATCAAGGTCGTCATGCACGGGCCTCCGCCGTCTGTGCCGCCAGTTCCCGGGCCCGGGTGCGGGCCCAGGTCTCCGCTTCGAGGACGTCCGCGACGGTCAGGGAAGTTCCCGACGGCGGTGTGCCGTGCTCGTCGACCACCCGCGTGACGGTCTCCATGATGCCGAGGTAGGACAGCGCACCGGCGCGGAACGCCTCGACACACTCCTCGTTGGCGGCATTGAACACCGCCGGAGCCGTGCCCGCGAGTTCGCCGACCCGGCGGGCCAGGTTCACCGCGGGGAACGCCTCGTTGTCGAGCGGGAAGAACTCCCAGGTGGAGGCCGTGCTCCAGTCGAAGGCGGGGGCGGCGTCGGGGACGCGCTCGGGCCAGCCGAGGCCGACGGCGATGGGGCCGCGCATGTCGGGGGGTGTCGCCTGGGCGAGCGTGGAGCCGTCCGTGAACTCGACCATGGAGTGGACGTAGGACTGCGGGTGGACGACGACCTCGATGCGGTCGAAGGGGATGTCGTAGAGAAGGTGGGCCTCGATGACCTCCAGGCCCTTGTTGACCAGGGTGGCGGAGTTGATCGTGATGACCGGGCCCATGGCCCAGGTGGGGTGGGCGAGGGCGTCGTCGACGGTGACGGCGGCGAGCTGTTCCCTCGTCCGTCCGCGGAAGGGCCCGCCGGAGGCGGTGACGACGAGTTTGCGCACGTCGGCGCGGGTGCCGGCGGCGAGGGCCTGGAAGAGTGCGGCGTGCTCGGAGTCGACGGGGATGATTTGTCCGGGCTTGGCGATCGCCTTGACCAGCGGGCCGCCCACGATGAGCGACTCCTTGTTGGCGAGCGCGAGGGTGCGGCCCGCCTCCAGGGCGGCCAGGGTCGGGGCGAGTCCGATGGAGCCGGTGATGCCGTTGAGGACGGTGTGGCAGTCGGAGGCGGCGACCTGCGCCGCGGCGTCCGGTCCGGCGAGGATCTCGGGGAGCGGTTCCCCGGTGCCGTACTGGTCGCTCAGGGCTTCGCGCAGGGCGGGTACGACGTCCTCGCGGGCGACCGCGACGGTACCGGCGCGCAGCCGGTACGCCTGCTCGGCGAGGAGGGCGACCCGGCCGCCGTTGGCGGACAGGGCGGTGACCCGGAAGCGGTCCGGGTTGCGCAGAACGAGATCGATGGCCTGGGTCCCGATCGACCCGGTGGAGCCGAGGATCACCACATCCTTGGGGCCGTCTCCCGCCACCGGGTCGTAGACGAGGTGGGGATCGGCGAGGGGGGCAGGGCTGTCGCTCATGCCCCCCATTGTTGCCGCAACGGCGGCGCGGCAGGACAGCGCGTCCCCCGGGCGGGTACCTAGGTGCCCGCCCGGGGGACCAGTGGGGCACGTCTCACCTGATGGGACGGTGGACGTTCGCCTCGGTACTGGCCCCGGGAGTGGCGTCCGCGATCCACGGGCCCTCGCCCGAGGGGTCGACGACGCCGTTCTCGAGCCACGCGTAGGTGCCGGACAGGACCCCCTTGACCACGGTGCGGTCCACGTCGTCGGTGTTGGTCCACAGGCGGGTGAAGAGTTCCTCGATCCGGATGCGGGCCTGGCGGCAGAAGACGTCGGCGAGCTGGTACGCCTCGCGGCCGTTCTCGCCGCGGGTGCGGAGCAGCTCGGCGCGGACGCAGGCGGCGCTCATCGCGAAGAGTTCCGCGCCGATGTCGACGATCCGGCCGAGGAAGCCCTGTTTGGTCTCCATCCGGCCCTGCCAGCGGGACATGGCGAGGAAGGTGGAGCGGGCGAGCCTGCGGGCGGTGCGCTCGACGAAGCGCAGATGGCCCGAGAGGTCGACCTCGTGTTTGAAGTCGCGGTAGGCGGTGGGCAGTTGACCGGCTCCGGTGACGAGTTTCGGCAGCCACTTCGCGTAGAAGACGCCCGCGCTCGCGCCCGCCTTGGCCTTGTCGGCGAGGGACTTGTCCGGGTCGATCAGGTCGCCCGCGACCGAGAGGTGGGCGTCGACCGCCTCCCGGGCGATGAGCAGGTGCATGATCTCGGTGGAGCCCTCGAAGATGCGGTTGATGCGCAGGTCGCGCAGGACCTGTTCGGCGGGGACGGCGCGTTCGCCGCGCGCCGCCAGGGAGGCCGCGGTCTCGAACCCCCGGCCGCCGCGGATCTGGACCAGTTCGTCGGCCATGAGCCAGGCCATCTCGGAGCCGTAGAGCTTGGCGAGGGCGGCCTCGATGCGGATGTCGTTGCGGTCCTCGTCGGCCATCTGGGAGGAGAGGTCGAGGACGGCTTCGAGGGCGAAGGTGGTCGCGGCGATGAAGGAGATCTTCGCGCCGACCGCCTCGTGCAGCGCGACGGGCCTGCCCCACTGCTCGCGGGTGGCGGACCACTCGCGGGCGATCTTCAGACACCACTTGCCGGCGCCGACGCACATCGCGGGCAGCGAGAGCCTGCCGGTGTTGAGGGTGGTCAGGGCGATCTTGAGGCCGGCGCCCTCGGGGCCGATGCGGTGGGCGGCGGGCACCCGTACGCCGTGGAAGCGGGTGACGCCGTTCTCCAGGCCGCGCAGGCCCATGAAGGCGTTGCGGTGCTCGACGGTGATGCCCTCGGAGGCGGCCTCGACCACGAAGGCGGTGATGCCGCCGCGGTGTCCCTCGGACTTCGGGACGCGGGCCATGACGACGAGCAGGTCGGCGACGACGCCGTTGGTGGTCCAGAGCTTCACGCCGTCGAGGACGTAGTCGTCGCCGTCCGGTACGGCGGTGGTGGCGAGGCGGGCGGGGTCGGAGCCGACGTCCGGTTCGGTGAGGAGGAACGCCGAGATGTCGGTACGGGCGCAGCGGGGCAGGAACTTCTCCTTCTGCTCCTCGCTGCCGAACTGCTTGACCGGCTGCGGCACGCCGATCGACTGGTGGGCGGAGAGCAGGGCGCCGATCGCGGCGTTGGCCGAACCGACGAGGGCGAGGGCCTTGTTGTAGTAGACCTGGGTCAGGCCGAGCCCGCCGTACTTGGTGTCGATCTTCATGCCGAGGGCGCCGAGTTCCTTCAGCCCGGTGATGACCTCGTCGGGGATGCGGGCGTCGCGCTCGATGACGGCCGCGTCGATCCGGGTCTCGCAGAAGTCGCGCAGCTTGGCGAGGAACTCCTCGCCGCGGCGGCTGTCCTCGTCGGCCGGGAGCGGGTGCGGGTGGATGAGGTCGAGGCGGAAGCGGCCGAGGAAGAGTTCCTTGGCGAAGCTCGGCTTGTGCCAGTCCTGTTCCCGGGCCGCCTCCGCGACGCGGCGGGCCTCGCGTTCGGTGACTCGGGGAGGGGAGGAGGGAGTGGTGGGGGCGGACATGAGGCTCACCTCGCCGCGCATAGGGTTGGGTCCGTTACCGGTGGGTGCTACTGGATCGTATGTACCCGATCCGGTGAGGCGCCGCCAGCCTCGGTGCGGCCATTCGGTGCATGTTCGAGCGGCGTGTCGAAGCGCTTCGACGAGTCTCTGGACACCCACTGACTGTGAAGCTACTGTCGGACCACCCTCACTCCCGTCTGTTTCGCATGCGCTCGTCGAAGCGCTTCACAGAGCTTGGAGAGCTGGATGGTCACCCTCGCCGAGGTCGCCTCGCACGCCGGAGTCTCGGCGAGCACGGTGAGCTATGTCCTCAGCGGCAAGCGGTCCATCTCCACCACCACCCGGCAGCGGGTCGAGGAGAGCATCAGGACGCTGGGCTACCACCCGAACGCGGGTGCGCGGGCCCTGGCCAGCAGCCGGTCGAACATCATCGCGCTGATGATCCCGCTGCGCACCGACATGTACGTGCCGGTGATGATGGAGATCGCCATAGCGGTGGCGACCACCGCCCGCACCCACGGCTACGACGTGCTGCTGCTCACCGGCGAGGAGGGGCCCGACGCGGTGCGCCGCGTGACCGGCAGCGGGCTCGCCGACGCGATGCTGGTCATGGACGTCGAACTTGAGGACGAGCGGCTGCCGTTGCTCCGCGACACCGACCGTCCGGCCGTGCTGATCGGGCTGCCCGCCGACGCCTCGGGACTGACCTGTGTCGACCTCGACTTCGGGGCGACCGGGGCGCTCTGTGTGGAGCACCTCGCCGCGCTTGGCCACCGTGACATCGCTGTCATCGGCGAGGCCCCGGGTGTCTACGAGCGGCACACGGGGTTCGCCGAGCGCACCCTGGAGGGGCTGCGCTCCCGGGCCCGGGAGCTGGGGCTGCGGCTGCTGCACCGCCCCTTCGAGGGCGGGTACGACGCGATGGCCCTGACCCTGTCCCGGGTCTTCGACGAGCGGCCCGGCACCACCGGCTTCGTCGTGCAGAACGAGGCGGCCGTCGAACCCCTGCTCGCGCTCCTGCGCCAGCAGAGGCGGGCGGTGCCCGAGGACGTGTCGGTGGTGGCCGTCTGTCCCGAGCAGGTCGCCGTGCAGGCGTCGGTGCGGCTGACGTCCGTCGCCGTGCCGGCCCAGGAGATGGGCCGGCACGCCGTGGAGCAGCTGGTCGCCAAGCTCGCCGGGCGCGGCAGCGACGAGGTCGTGCTGCTCCCGCCGGAGCTGACGGTGCGGGCGAGTTCGGGACCGGCCCCGGAGCGGACCGGTCCCTGACCACCCGGCGGTGCGGCGGCTCAGCCGCCGCTGACCGTCAGGTTGTTGGTGACGAAGTCCAGGCCGCCGGCGGACGAGGTGATCTCGTAGCCGAACTGGACGTCGCCGATGGTCTCGTTGCCCATCCAGCCCTTGGTGTCCTTGATCCACTTGAGGATCGGGAGGATGTTGACGGTGCCGGAGCTGGAGTCCGAGGTGCGCAGGAACGAGTAGACCTCGTTGGCGCCGTTGTTCCCCTTGTAGACGTTCCAGCTGTGGCCGCCGAGGGTGACGCTGCCCTGGGAGGTGCCGAGCGGGCCGACGGCGCCGTTGTAGTTGACCCAGAGCATGATCTCGTAGTCGTAGTCGGTGTCCCAGATGTCGTACGAGGTGTTGTACGCGCCCGAGGACGGGACCGTGACGTTGTAGCTGCTGCTGAGCGAGGTCAGCGAGGTGATCGACTTGTTGATCACCTTCTTGGAGTTGGGGTAGGACTTGATGCCGCCGGTGTCGGGGTGGTTCGCCCAGACGCCCCAGTTGGTGCCGGAGTTGGCCCAGACGCACTGGCTGCCCGCGCCGGAGCCCCAGATGTTGTTGTAGAGGATGTAGCCGTTCAGCGTGGTGTTGCCCCACTGGTCGCAGGAGTTCCAGACGGCGGCCTGGGCGGGGGCGGCGGCGAGGCCGACGGTGGCGCCGAGGGCGAGCGCCGGGGCCAGCAGGGCCATGGTGATTCTGCGCGGGGTGCGTGTTGCCATGGTCGTCCCTTCCACGGGCGGGAAAATCGCGTGGCTACCGCGCCTCCAGGTGGAGGACGCGGGCCTCTCCGGCGACGAGGTCGAGCGGCTCCGCGTCGCCGGAGGGGGTCCTGAGTTCGATGTGCGTGGTGCGGTCTGGGCGGAGGACGGCGGTCGCCTCCGTCGGCGTCCAGGTCAGGTCGAGCACCGCGCCGAACCGGGTCCGTACGCCGCGCAGTTCGCCCTCGGCGAGGGCGGGCGGCGGGGCGGGGAGCAGCACCAGCCGGCCGGGGGCGGACTGCACGAGTGCCTCCAGGAGCACGGCGGGCAGGGTGTGCGCGGCGTCGGCGTTGTAGACGTCCCGGCGCGGGTAGTGCGCGCTCATGAGCGAGGCGTGGAAGTAGTCGCCGCCGAGGACGGCGCCGAGCGCGTGCGCGACCCGCTCGCCGTCGCGCAGGCGGGCCGCGACGAGGGCGTGGTGCAGGTGGCCGTGGGCCGAGTCGTTCTCGGCGCCGCGCAGTTCCAGCGCGCGGTGAGCGGCGGCGGCCAGCTCCGGGGTGTCGTACGGGGTGATCTCCTCCAGGGGCCAGACGCCGTAGAGGTGGCTGAGGTGCCGGTGGTCGTAGCTGTCCGCCAGTTCCGGTCTGGCCCACTCGGCGAGGGCGCCGTCGGCATTGATCCGGTGCGGCGGGAGGCGGTCGGCGAGGGCGCGCCAGCGGGCGGCGTGTCCGGGGTGGTAGGCGGCGGCGGTCAGCAGGGCGTGCCGGGCGGCGGAGAGGTCCATCGCGGCGTCGAGCGTGCCCCAGCTCGCGTCGGCGGGCCGGTTCTCGGGCGAGTAGGAGGGCACGACGGTGAGCCGCCCGTCCGGGCCGTCCTCGGTGAGGAAGTCCTCGTAGAAGAGGGCGGCTTCGAGGAGTGCGGCGGCGGTGCGGGGGTCGTGGGTGCCGTGTGTCTCGTCGTGGTCGACGAGCGGCTTCAGCAGCCAGTCGGCGCCGGCCGTCCACAGGTGCAGGGGGTACTCGCGGCTGAAGTGGTAGGTGCGCCCGTTCTCGCCGTCGGTGTGCGAGGGGGCGACGGCGCCGCGGGTGCCGAAGATCGTGCGGGCGTTCTCCCGCCAGTGCTCCAGCTGGCCGTGGACGAGGGCGGCGTGGGCCTCGGTGACCTCGGGGAGGGCGGCGGCCGCGGCGGAGGCGGTCTGGAGGTTGAGGTTGGCGTTGGTGGTGAACGCGCCGGACCAGGCCGTGTCCCAGTCGCCGGTCCACAGGCCGGTGAGGCGGGGCGGGAGCATCCCCGAGGCGGAGAGCTGGTGGTAGCGGCCCGCTGCGAAGAGGCGTTCCGGCAGGGCGGGGCTGCCGGTGCGGGTGAGCAGTTCGGAGCCGGGCAGGGCGCGTTCGGCGGGGTCCGCGGCGAGGTCGAGGGTGACGCGGTCGTAGGCGGTGCGGTGGTGGGCCAGGTGGCGGTCGAGCAGGTCGTCGTAAGGGTGCTCGGCCAGCAGGTCGCGCAGGACGCGGGACTCGGCGATGACGTCGTGCTCCCCCGTGTGCCGGTGCACCCGGGTGAGGAGCAGCAGCGACTCGGCCTGCTCGACGAGGAGGCCGGGCGGGACGAGCCGGGTGGTGCCGCCGGTGACGGCGGCGACGGTGACGCCGGTGTACGCGCGGTCGCTGTCGGGGTAGCGCAGGCGCAGGCTGAGGACGGCGCCCTCGGGGGTGAGGACGGCGCCGTGGCCGACGGCCGGCCCGGCGGGCGCCCCGGGCAGGCGGTGGTCCAGGGCGAGGTCGAGGGTGAGGTGCGGGGCGGTGACCCGCTGGACGATCACGTCGTCGGCGCGGGAGACGAAGACGCGGCTGGTCCAGCCGCCCGCGGTGGCCGTGGTCTCGCCGGTACGGAAGTCGACCGAGCGGCGGTAGCTCGGCTCGGCGCCGGGCGGGCGGCGCAGCCGGGTCTGGAACGCGGGATGGAAGGGCTGCACCCATTGCAGCGGGCGGCCGTCGGTGAACTCCTCGGCGGCGGTGCGGTCCCCGGCCAGCAGGCGTGTCCGCAGTTCGGGCAGGCGGGCGGCGAGCTCCGGGGGCCGCGCGTGCTCCCCGCCGTTGGGGCGGACGAGGTGGTGGTGGGTGACGATGACCCGGTCGTCGTCCGGATCGCCGAACACGAGGGCACCGTGCCGCCCGTTGCCGCTGAGGTAGGCGTCCTCCCAGCGGCTTGCGGGGGCGGGTTCCCAGGTGCCGTGGCGGGGGCCGGGGGCTTCTGTCGCCCGGTGGGTGGCGGCACCGGCCGGCGACGGGGCGGCGGTCACGGCGCCAGCACCCGTACGCCGTACCGCTCCAGGCCGGCGCGGCCGGTGAGGGTCTCCCCCGTCAGCACGTCCCGGTGGGTGCCCGGTACCTCCACGGTCACCGGGTCGCGGCCGTGGTTGAGGAGGAACAGCAGGTCTCCCCTGCGTACCGCCTCCACCGCGGGCGGTACGCGGTCCAGGACCGGCCGTACCCCCGCGTCGGCGGCGATGCCCGCGAGCAGCCCGCGCAGCGCCTCGGGCTCGGGGAGGGTGGAGACGTACCAGGCGCGGCCCTTGTTGAGGACGGCGGGCAGGCCGTCCAGTTCGCCGCCCTTGTACGGGACCGTCTCGTCGGCCGTGGAGTCGGCTTCCAGCTCCTCCGACCACAGGGTGCCCTCGAAGCCGTCGCACCCGGCCCTCTCCCCGTCGGCCAGCGGCCACCACTCGTGGACCGTGCGGATGCCGAACAGCTCGCGCAGCCGGGCGTCCATGGCGCCGGGCCGTACCCGGTCGTCCGCGTCGGCGACCCCGGTGAGGAACCCGCAGACAAGGGTGCCTCCGCCGCGGACGTAGGCGAGGAGGTTGTCGATCGCGGTGTCGGTGAGGAGGTAGAGCTGGGGGACGACCACCATCCGGTAGCGGGAGAGGCCGTGCTCGGGGTGGGCGAAGTCCGTGGTGAGGCGGGCCTCCCACAGGGCCCGGTGCCAGGCGCGCAGGACGACGGGCAGGTCGGCGTGGGCGAAGGGGCGGGCCTCCTGGGTGCCGGCCCACCACGCGTGCCAGTCGTGCAGCACGGCGACGTCGGCCGTGACCCGGGTACCGGCGACGTGCGGGGCGAGCGTCCCGAGCTCTGCGCCGAGCCGCTCGGCCTCCTGGAAGACGCGGCCGTCCGCCCCGGCGTGGCCGACCATCCCGGAGTGGAACTTCTCCGCGCCCTGCCGGGACTGCCGCCACTGGAAGAAGCAGACGGCGTCGGCGCCCCGGGCCACCGCTTGCAGCGACCACAGGCGGTTCAGTCCGCGCGGCTTGGGCCGGTCGACGGCGCGCCAGCCGACGGCGCCCGTCGCCTGTTCCATGACCATCCAGGGGCCGCCGCGCGCCTGGGACCGGGTGAGGTCCTGGACCAGGGCGCCCTCCTGCGCGCCGAGCGGGTCGCCCGGGTCGGGATAGAGGTCGACGGAGACGACGTCCTCCTCCTCGGCCCAGCGCCAGCCGTCCTGTCCGAAGAAGAGTGGCATGAAGTTGGTGGTGACCGGCAGGTGCGGGGTGTGCCGGCGGACGATGTCCCGCTCGGCGGTGAAGCATTCGAGGAGCATGTCGCTGGTGAAGCGGCGGAAGTCCAGCACCTGGGCGGGGTTCTTCAGGTAGTGGGTGCGGCGGGCCGGGAGGATCTCCGCCCAGTCGCCGTACGTCTGACTCCAGAACGCCGTTCCCCAGGCGGTGTTGAGGGCGTCGAGCGTGCCGTACCGCTCGCGCAGCCAGGCGCGGAAGCGGGCGGCGGCCTCGTCGCCGTGGTCGTAGGTGCAGTACTCGTTGTTGATGTGCCACATCGTGAGGGCGGGGTGCCCGGCGTAGCGGCCGGCGAGCGCCTCGGTGATCGCGGCGGCGTGGCGCCGGTAGACGGCGCTGGAGTGCGAGAAGTGCTGCCGCCCGCCCCAGTGCTCGGTGCGGCCGTCCTCGTCGACGGGGAGGGTGTCGGGGTGGAGGCGGCCGAGCCAGGGCGGGGGCGAGGCGGTGGGGGTGGCGAGGACGACGCCGATGCCGTGCTCGTGGAGCAGGTCCAGGACGCGGTCGAGCCAGCCGAAGTCGTACTCCCCCGGGCGGGGTTCGAGGCGGGCCCAGGAGAAGACGCCGACGGTGACGCTGTTGACGCCGGCCCGCCGCATCAGCCGTACGTCCTCGTGCCAGGTCTCCTCGGGCCACTGCTCGGGGTTGTAGTCACCGCCGTACAGGAGGCGGCCCCGGGTGACCGCGGCGAGGTCCGGGTTCATCCCTTCACCGCCCCGGTGAGCATGCCCTTCTTGAAGTGGCGCTGGACGAAGGGGGACAGCACGGCGACCGGCAGCAGCGCCATCACCATGACCGCCATCTGCACGGCCAGGCCCGACAGCTCGCCCGTCTTGATGGCCTGGCCGAGCCCGACCGGGGCCTCCTGCTTCTGCACGAGCTGGATCATGACGTTCTGCAACGGCATCATGTCCTGGTCGTTCAGGTACAGCGAGGCGTTGAACCAGGCGCTCCAGTAGCCGACGGCGTAGAACAAGGTGATCACCGCGAGGACCGCGCGGGAGAGCGGCATCACGATCTGCCACAGGATGCGGAAGTCACCGGCGCCGTCGATGCGGGCGGAGTCGATCAGTTCCTGCGCGATGCCGGTGAAGAACCCGCGCAGCACGAGGATGTTGAAGACGCTGATGGCGCTCGGCAGGATCAGCGCGAGGTAGCTGTCGGTCAGGCCCAGCGACTGCACCAGCAGGTACGTCGGGATGAGGCCGGCGCTGAAGAACATGGTGGCCAGCAGCAGCATCAGGATCCAGCGGTGGCCGAGCGAGCCGCTGCGGGAGAGCCCGTAGGCGCACAGCACGGAGACGGCCATGGAGAACAGGGTGCCGACGAGGGTGATCAGGATGCTGATGACCGCGGCGCGGGTGACCTGGCCGCCGCTGAGCAGCTCCTGGTAGGCGACGAAGGTGATCTCCTTGGGGATCATCACCAGTCCGCCGGCCTCGTCGATGGTCCTGCGTGACGACAGGCTGGTGACGATGACGATCCACAGCGGGAAGAGGATCGCGAGGCAGGCCAGGGCCAGGACCAGGCCCTTGCTCGCCACCCCGGCCGGACTGGGCTTCTCCTCCCAGGCCGGCCGGGGCGCGGCGCCCCAGCGGGACGGCTTCTCGGGCACTGGCCGGTCGATGACGGCGGTCATTTCTTGTACACCCCCTGCTCGCCCATGAGATGGGCCACCTTGTTCGCGGCGAGGACCAGGCCGATGCTGACGACGCCCTTGACGAGTCCGGCGGCCGCCGCGTAGCCGAAGTCCTGGTTGCGCACGCCGTTCCACCACACGAAGGTGTCGAGCACCTCGGCCGCGCCGGGGCCGACCATGTCGCGCTGGAGCAGGATCTGCTCGAAGCCGACGGTGAGGGCGTCGCCGACGCGCAGCACCAGGAGCAGGGCGATCACGGGGCGCAGCGCGGGCAGCGTGACGTGCCACATGCGGCGCCAGCGGCCCGCCCCGTCCATCGCGGCGGCCTCGTACAGGTCGGGGCTGACCGAGGCGAGCGCCGCGAGGAAGACGATGATGCCCCAGCCGGCGTCCTTCCAGACGCTCTGCGCGGTGATGAGCAGCGCGAAGGTGTCCGGGTCGGTCATGAAGTCCAGACCGCTGTACCCGTGCTCGCGCAGCAGCTGGGAGAAGATGCCGGCGCCGCCGAAGAGCTGCTGGAAGACGGCGACGACCAGTACCCAGGAGAAGAAGTGCGGCAGGTACAGGATGGCCTGCGATATCGCCCGGACCCGGGGCCTGATCACGCTGTTGATGAGCAGCGCGAGCAGGATCGGGATCGGGAAGAAGAGCAGGAGCTGGAGGAAGAAGAGGATCAGCGTGTTCTGGACGGCGTTCCAGAAGGCCGAGTCGGCGAAGATCCGCTCGAAGTTCTCCAGGCCCACCCAGGGGCTGTTCAGGATGGAGACGATCCCGTTGTCGCTGATGTACGGGTCGTAGTCCTGGAAGGCGACGACGTTGCCGAGGATCGGCACGTAGTTGAAGAGCAGGACCAGCAGGACGGCCGGGAGCGTCATGAGCAGCAGGACGCGGTCGCGTCTGAAGCGCAGGCGCAGGCTCAGTCTCCCGGTGGGTGCTTTCGGGGAACCGGCGGTGCCGTCGGACACCGCCGGGTTCTTCTCCGTCGTCGCGGCCTCGGTCCTGCTCCGAGGCACCGTGCTGTTCGACACGGCCGTTCTCCTTGCCTCGGTGCCGGTCAGCTCGCCGCCGAGCCGTTCTCGTCGAGCAGCTGCTTGTACCAGTCGCGGAGCTTGTCGCCGCCCTTGCTGCGCCACTCCGAGACGAACTGCTGGACGTCGCTCATCTTCTTGCGGCCGCGGACGAAGTCGTCCTCCAGCTGCTCGACGTCGTTGGAGAGGTTGGTGTAGCGGGACGGCTCGGTGATCTGCATGCCGTAGAAGGAGGACTTCTTGGTGAAGGCACCCATCCGCTGCTGCCACTCGACCTGGCCCTTGGCGACCTCGGGGAAGTCGGGGTGGGCGACGGTCGCGGCGGGGCTCGCGAGCATCACGTAGGCGTTCATCACGTCGATGTTGCCCTGGTCGGTCTTGACGGGGACGCCGTCCTTGACCGTGTAGTGGGTGCCCTCTACGCCGTAGTTGGTGGCCATGAACTCCTTGGTGCCGTACGGCGCGGCGGTGACGTTGGCCGCGGCGAGCACGTCGTGGACGACCGACTTCGACGCCTTCTTGTTGACGAAGGCCCAGATGCCGGCGGGCTGTTCGGCCCAGAGCACCGGGGCACCGCCGTCGTGGCCCCAGATGTCCATGCCCCAGATCTTGAAGTCGGGGTTCTGGGTGGCCTGCTCGCCGGTGCGGCTCCACCACTGGCTGATGTTCTGGGCGTAGACGAGGAACTCGCCCTTGGCGAACTTGGGGCCGGGGTCGGTGGCCTGGCTCTTGCCCAGTTCGGCGTCGGGGTGGACGACGCCCGCGGCGAAGAGCTTGCGGGTCCACTCCAGCGCTTCGAGGTAACCCTCGGTCTCGATGCGGTTGGTCATCTTGCCGTCGAGCACGGTCCAGCCCAGCGGCTTCTCGTTGCCGGAGAGCACGCCGTAGGTGTGGAAGGCGGTCCACTTCATGTCCAGGCACGCCCAGCGCTTGGCCTTGGCGCTGGTGGCGTCCTTCGCCCAGGCGAGGAACTCCGCGTTGGAGGTGGGGACCTCGTACCCCTCCTTCTCGAAGATGTCCTGGCGGTAGAGGGGGACGATGCCGGTGACGTTGGACTGCGGCTGCGGCAGGCCGCGGAGCTTGCCGCCGAAGAGGGAGCGCTGCCAGGCGTCGGTGGGGATGGCCGCGAGGTTCGGGTAGTCCTTGACGGCGTCGCCGGACAGGTAGGGGCCGAGGTCGGCGAACTTGGAGATGATCGCGCTGGGAATCTTGCCGTTCAGGTTCCAGCTGGGGACGACCACGACGTCGGGCACGTCGCTGGAGGCGAGGACCGCGCCGAGCTTCTGCTCGTAGGTGTTGCCGTCCTGGTTCTGCCACTTGATGTCGACGCCTATCAGCTCGTTCATCGCCTTGTAGTAGGCGTTGTCCGACTTCGGCGGGGAGCCCCAGAACGGCGACATGATCGTCACCTGGCCGCCCTTGCCGAGCGTCTTGGGCACCGAGGACTTCAGGGTCGCGAGGTCGAGCTTGCTGGTGAAGCCGACCGCGGAGCCGTTCTTCGCGGGGATGTCCGGCGTGACGACGTTGCTGGCCACGTAGGCCGGCAGCAGCTTCTTGGCGTCCTTGCCGGACGTCGTGCCGTCGCGCGAGCCACCGTCCGATCCGCCGCAGGCGGTGAGCAGCGGCATTCCTCCCGCGACCGCCGCGGCGGCGACCGCGGAGGAGGCGAGGAAGCTTCTCCGGCTGGGTGCGGAGGCGGCGTTCGGCGTCATTGCGTCAACCCTTCATGGCGCACCAGGACACCCGGCGGTGGCCGTCGGCTGTGGTGTCTAGCGGAACTCGCTGAAGCGAAGCGGTCCTCGGAGGACCGGCCGGTCACGGAGTGGTTCCCGGAATGCGGCCCGTGTCGTCGAAGCGCTTCGATGTTGCTGCGAGGTTAAGTGAACACCCCAGTGGGCACAAGAGCCGTTTCCAACATTCCTCGGAGGTCTCTTGACACTCCTTCCGGTGCAGCCGAGCATCGAAGCGCTTCGAAAGCGCATCGCCGCACATCGCAAGGGGATTCCCACGTGACCGCACCCACGCCGCCCACACCGCCTTTCCGCGACCCGAAGTCGCCGTTCGGGGAGCGCGTCGACGACCTGCTGTCGCGGCTCACGCTCGACGAGAAGATCGGATTTCTGCACCAGTTCGCACCGGCCGTCGAGCGGCTCGGCATCGCCGCCTTCCGGACCGGCCAGGAGGCGCTGCACGGGGTCGCCTGGATGGGTCCCGCGACGGTGTTCCCGCAGGCCGTAGGGCTCGGCGCCACCTGGAACGAGGACCTCGTCCAGCGGGTCGCCGGAGCCGTCTCCGCCGAGGTCCGGGCGATGCGCGCCCGCGACGAGCGGATCGGCCTCAACGTCTGGTCGCCCACCGTCAACCTGCTGCGCCACCCGCTGTGGGGCCGCAACGAGGAGGGCTACTCCGAGGACCCGAAGCTGACCTCGGCGATCGCCACCGCCTACACCCGCGGCCTGCGCGGCAGTCATCCGATCTACTGGCGTACCGCGCCGGTCCTGAAGCACTGGCTCGCGCACAACAACGAGACCGGGCGCGACGTCACGTCGTCCTCGGTACGCCCGCGCGTCCTCAACGAGTACGACCTGCGCGCTTTCCGCGAGACCGTCGAGGCGGGCGCGGTGGCCGGGGTGATGCCGGCCTACAACCTGGTCAACGGCCGCCCCAACCACGTCTCCCCCTACCTGCGCGAGCACCTGCGCGCCTGGACCGACGAGGAACTGCTCGTCTGCTCCGACGCGGGGGCCCCCTCCAACCTGGTCGACTCCGAGCACTACTTCGACACCCACGAGGAGGCGACCGCCGCCTCGCTGAAGGCCGGCGTCGACAGCTTCACCGACCACGGCACCGACTCGACGCGGATCACCGCGCGGGTGCGGGGCGCCCTGGAGCGGGGGCTGCTGAGCGAGGCCGACCTCGACACGGCGGTGCGGCGGCAGCTCTCCGTCCGCTTCCGGCTCGGCGAGTTCGACGCCTACGAGGAGCCGGGCGCGTTCGACACCGAGGAGCACCGGGCGCTCGCCCTGGAGAGCGCCGAACAGGCGGTGGTCCTGCTGAGGAACGAGGGAGTGCTGCCGCTCGCCTCCGACACCCGCGTCGCCGTCGTCGGCCTCCTCGCCGACGAGTGCAAGCTCGACTGGTACAGCGGCTCGCTGATCCACCGCTCCACCCCGCTGGAGGGGATCTACGAGCGGTTCGGCGCCGAGCGGGTGGAGTTCGCGGAGGGCGTGGACCGCGTCCGGCTGCGCACCGCGTCCGGCGCGTTCCTGCGCGTCCTGCCGGCACCCGACGCTCCCGAGGCGGCCCGCGGCGCCGAGGGCGCCCTGGACCCGGCGCTGCTCGCGGGCCGCACCGACCTGCCGCCGCTCACCACCGACGCGGAGGGCACCGAACTCGCCCTCGTCGACTGGGGCGAGGGCGTCCTCACCCTGCGCGCGCCCGACGGGCGGTACCTGTCGGTGGCCGAGGACGGGTACGTGCGCGCCTCCGCCGACCAGCCGGGGGGCTGGGTCGTGCAGGAGACGTTCCGGCTGGAACCCCACGGCGACGGTCACCTCCTCCTCCACACGGGAACGGGTCGCCCTGTCTCTGTGACCGCCGACGGCGTGAAGGTTGCCGAGATCTCCGAGTCCGGTCCTGCGGTCTTCGAGGTGGTCGTCGTCGAGCGCGGCGAGGAGGCGGTCGCGCGGGCCGCCGCCGGGGCCGACGTCGTGCTGGTGGTGGCGGGCAACGACCCGCACATCAACGGCCGCGAGACCGAGGACCGTACGACGCTGCGGCTCCCCGCCCACCAGGAGCGGCTGCTGCGCGCGGCCCGCGAGGCCAATCCGGCCACCGTGCTCGCGCTGGTCTCCGCCTACCCCTACGCGGTCGACGCCGACGTCCTCCCCGCGGTGCTGTGGACCGCGCACGGCGGGCAGGCGGCGGGCACCGCGCTCGCCCGGGTGCTCGCCGGGGACGTCTCCCCCGCCGGCCGGCTGCCGCAGACCTGGTACGCCGCCGACGCGGACCTGCCCGGCCTGCTCGACTACGACGTGATCGGCTCCCGGCAGACCTACCTGTACTTCGAGGGGACGCCGCTGTTCCCCTTCGGGCACGGCCTGTCGTACGCGTCGTTCGGCTACGCGGACCTCACCGCGCGGGCCGACGGCGACACCGTGCGGGTCTCCTTCACGGTGACCAACACCGGTGACGTCACCGCCGACGAGGTGGCCCAGCTCTATACGCGGGCCGAGGCGCCGTCCGTGCCGCGGCCGCGCCGCGAGCTGCTGGCGCACCGGCGGATCACGCTGGCGCCGGGCGCGAGCCGGGAGGTCTCCTTCGAGGTGCCCGTCTCCGCCTTCGCGTTCTGGGACGTGGCCCACGACCGGTGGCGCCTTGAGTCCGGGCCGTACGCCCTGCTGGCCGGGGCCTCCAGCGAGGACGTCCGGCTGAGCACGACGCTCACGCTGGACGGCGAGCCGGCCGCGCCCCGTCCGGCGCGGGAGCGAGGTCTCGCGGCGGCGGGCTTCGACGAGCAGAGCGGCACGGAGATCGTCGACCGGACGAAGGAGTCGGGCGACGCGGTGACCCCGGTGGCCGGCAAGTCCGGCGAACTCCTCTTCCGGGCCTGCGACCTCGGACCCGGCGTCACGGAGGTGGCGGTCACGGTGGCGGGTGAGGGCACGGTGGAGATATCCGTCGACGGCGGCCCGTCCGGCACGGCGCTGACGACCGGGGCGACCGCCTCGGGACCGTACGACTACGTGACGCTGACGGCCGCCTTCGCCGCCGGGGGCGTGCACGACGTGCGCATCGGACTGCGCGGGCCGGTCCGGCTCGCGCACGTCGGCTTCTCCGGCTGAGGGTCCGGAGGAGACCGGCACGGCAGCGGCCCGGACATCCCCGCGCGGGGGTGTCCGGGCCGCTCACCGTCGGCCGGTGTCAGAGGTCGAGGCCGGTGAGGACCAGGACCCGCTCGTAGGTGTAGTCGTCCATGGCGAACCGCACGCCCTCGCGGCCCACGCCGGACTGCTTGGCGCCGCCGTAGGGCATCTGGTCGGCGCGGTAGGAGGGCACGTCGCCGATGATCACGCCGCCGACCTCCAGGGCCCGGTGGGCGCGGAAGGCGGCCTGGACGTCGTGGGTGAAGACGCCCGCCTGAAGGCCGTACTTGGAGTCGTTGACGGCGGCGAACGCCTCGGCCTCGCCGTTCACCCTCCGCACGCTGAGGACGGGTCCGAAGACCTCCTCGCGGGCGAGGGTGGTGCCGTCCGGGAGGTCGGTCAGGACGGTCGGCGCGAACGAGGCGCCGTCGCGCTGCCCGCCGGTGGCGAGGACGGCCCCGGCCTCGACGGCCTCCCGCACCCAGGCTTCGACGCGCTTGGCCGCGTCCTCGCTGACCAGCGGGCCGACGTCGGTCTTGTCGTCGGACGGGTCGCCGGTGACCTGGGCCTCGACGGCGGCGACGATCCGCGGCAGCAGCCGGTCGTACACGGCCGCGTCGGCGATCACGCGCTGCACGGAGATGCAGGACTGGCCGCCCTGGTAGTTGGAGAAGGCCGCGATGCGCTGGGCCGCGTGGTCCAGGTCCGCCTCGCTCGCCCAGTCGGCGAGGACGACGGCCGCGCCGTTGCCGCCCAGCTCCAGGGTGCAGTGCTTGCGCGGCACCGAGTCCATGATCGCGTAGCCGACCTGCTCGGAGCCGGTGAAGGAGATGACCGGGAGCCGCTCGTCCTGGACGAGGGCGGGCATGCGGTCGTTCGGCACCGGCAGGACGCTCCAGGAGCCGGCGGGCAGCTCGGTCTCGGCGAGCAGCTCGCCGAGGACGAGGGCGGAGAGCGGGGTGGCCGGGGCCGGCTTGAGGACGATCGGGGCGCCGGCGGCGAGCGCGGGGGCGATCTTGTGGGCGCAGAGGTTGAGCGGGAAGTTGAACGGCGCGATGCCGAGCACGACGCCCTTGGGGAAGCGGCGGGTGAGGGCGAGCCGGCCCTGGCCGCCCGCGTCGGTGTCCAGGCGCTGGGCGTCGCCGCCGTTGAAGCGGCGGGCCTCCTCGGTGGCGAACCGGAAGACGGAGACCGCGCGGCCGACCTCGCCGCGGGCCCACTTCATCGGCTTGCCGTTCTCGGCTGAGATCAGCCGGGCGATCTCCTCCGTGCGCTCGGCGAGCCGCCGGGCGACGTGGTCGAGGGCGGCGGCGCGTACGTGGGCCGGGGTGGCGGCGAACTCCTCGCGCACGGCGTGGGCGGCGGCCACGGCCTCCTCGACCTGCTCCTCGCTCGGCACGCCCACCGTGCCGACGGTGCGGCCGTCCCACGGCGAGGTGACGTCGAAGGTCTCGGCACCGACGACCGGACGGCCGGCGAGCCAGAAGGCGTGGGGTGCGGTCATGTCGGGTACCGGCCCTTCCCATCGGGGGTGTGTACGGGTGCTGCGGGTTCCACCGTAGGGGCGGGGCGCCGGACGGTCGTTTGTCCGGGGTGTAGCGGTACGGGGGGTCACTGTGCCGGAATGGCCTAGGCCGGGCGGGCGGTCATGACGCCGTCGCCTTCAGGGCCAGCCACAGTTCCATCCGTACGTCCGGGTCGTCCAGGGAGCGGCCGAGGATCTCCTCGACCCGGCGCATGCGGTAGCGCAGGGTGTGGCGGTGGACGCCGAGGTCGGCCGCCGCCGCGTCCCACTGGCCGTGCCGGGAGAGCCAGGCCCGCAGCGAGGCGACCAGGTCGCCGCGGCCGGTCGCGTCGTGGTCGCGCAGGGCCCGCAGCAGCCCGTCGGCGAAGGCGCGCACCGCGTCGTCCGCGAGCAGCGGCAGCACCGAACCGGCCGCGAGCCGCTCGTGCTCCACGCAGACCCGGCCGCGCCGCCGCGCCACCGACAGCGCCTGTTCGGCCTGGGTGTACGCGGCGGACGCGCCGATCGGCCCGGACGGCGCCGACAGACCGGCGGCCCAGGCGTCGCCGTCACCGCCGGCGGCGCCGCCCGCGGCCTCCGGCACCGGACGGCCCGCCTCCAGGGCCGCCGCGTACTCCGTGCAGGCGGCCACCGCCGCGCCGCCGTCCGCGGCCAGCACCACCAGCCGCTCCCCCTGCGTCACCACCAGCACCGCCTCGCCCGCGCGGGCCGCCGCCGACTCCACGGCCTCGGCCAGGGAGGCGGGCGGCTCGCCGCCGGCCGGCACCGGCTCGGCGAGGATCATCCGGAACGGCGCGTCCAGCAGCGCGCCGTAGAGGTCGCCGGCGACGGTGCGGGCGTGGTCGGGCTCGCCGGCCAGCAGCATGCCGAGGACGGCCGCGCCGATCCGCTGCTCGGCCGCGTGCAGCGACCGGGACCGTTCGGTGGTCAGCGTCAGCAGGGCGACGGCCGAGTGCAGGGCGTACCGCTCGGCGGTGCCGAGGGCGGCGGCCGTGCCGACGGCGAGGGCCGCGCGGGCCTTGCGGGAGGTGCCGATGGAGTGCAGCTCGACGCGGTCGCCGTCGGCCGGGGAGTCCGCGCCGCCGACCACCGCGGAGGCCGGGGCGGGCCGCTCCCGCAGCCGGGTCACGTCGGCGGTGAGCCGGGCGGCCCGGCGGCCCGCCCACTCCGGGGCCGCGGCCACCACCGCGCCCGAGGCGTCGTAGAGCGCGGCCCAGCCGTCGACCTGCGCGGCGAGCACGTCCAGCAGCCCCTCGGGGCCGTCGGCCAGCGCCTTGCGGGTCAGCTCCCGCTGGGCGGCGAACCCGGCGGTCACCGCCCGGTACTGGTCGGCGGCGATCGCCGCGGAGACGGCCTTGCTGATGGCGAGAAACGGGGTGCGGCGGGGCACTTCGAGCAGGGGCAGGCCCTCCGCCTCGGCGGCGTGCAGGAGCGCGGCGGGGATGTCCTCGTAGTGGACGCCGACCGCGAAGCCCAGCCCCACGACCCCGGCGCCGGCCAGCCGCTTCACATAGCGGCGCATCGCCTCGGGGTCCTCGGCGTCCAGCTTCAGGGCGGTGATCAGCAGCAGCTCCCCGCCCTCCATGTAGGGGACGGGGTCGGCGAGTTCGCTGGCGTGCGCCCAGCGCACGGGGGCGTCGAGGCGGTCCTGGCCGGCCCGCACGGTCAGTTTCAGCGCGGAGTGGTGGACCAGCGAGGCGAGGGTCGGGGGCATGGGCCGTCAGCTCCGCGTCGGTGAGGTGCGTGGTGAGGTGCGTCCCTTGGCCGTCGCGTATGAACGGCCCGGGGCGATTGTGCCTCACTGTACGGTCGCGGGGTCCCTGGCCGGGTCCCTCACCCCCGCAGGTCCACCAGGAGGGGAGGTGTGTGTTCCCCCTTGACGGTCGTCAGGGACAGCACGGCGTGGCCGGGCGGCACGGAGTGGGCCAGCTCGGACGCCGACCACCGCTCGCGCTCGACCTGCTTCACGGTCACCGCGTCCGTGGTCACCGCCTTGCCGGTCACCAGCTTGCGCAGCGCGTGCAGCGCCCGGGTCATCGGCTGGTCGGCGAAGACCGTGTGCTTGGCGACCTCGGTGGTCTCCACCCACTCGGTGCCCCAGGCCTGCGCGAACCGGCCGCCGTCCCAGGTGGTGACCCCGGAGAAGGCCATCCGGCAGCCGACCGCGCCGTAGAGCGGGCCGTGCAGCGCCTCGGGGACGTCGGCGACGGTGCGCAGGGCGAGCAGCACGCCCGCGTTCTGTCCGCGCAGCCGCTGGACGCGCCGCACCGAGTCGGCGGTGACCGCGCCGGTGGCGTCGTCCAGGACCAGACAGGCGAAGTGGGGGTGCCGGTTCTCCCGTACGACGGAGGTGAACTGCGCCAGCACCAGGCGGGTGATCACCCGCCCGGCCTCCTCGTGGCCGCGCGCGGGCAGGTCGATCCTGACCCGCAGCGGGTGGTGGGCGACGGCGCGCAGGGAGAACGGCCGGCCGGGGCCGCCCCCGCCGAAGAAGTCCGCGAAGACCGGCCGGTTCAGCAGCGCCAGCCGGTCGGCCAGGGCGCGGCCCGGGTCGCCCGGGGCACCGGCGTGCCGCAGCCGTGTGTCGAGTTCGCGGAGCATGACGTCGTCGCCGCGGCCGGTGAGCGCCTCGCGCAGCGGGGTCAGCGCGGCCGGTTCGCCCTCCAGCAGCTCCCGCAGTTCGGGCAGGGCGGGGAAGCGGCCGTACGCCGCCCGGAACGGGCCGATCAGCTGGGCCAGCGCGGTGGCGGCGGACCGGGCGCCGGCCGGGTCGAGGTCGCCGACGAGCGCCTCGGCGAGGACGGCGGCGGCCTCGTCCGGGTCGTCGGACTCGGCGTAGGGGTCGAGGTCGTACACGGAGGCCGGGTCGCCGATCCGCACGATCACGTCGAAGGTGTCGTCGGCGCAGAGCGGGCCGCCGGGCGCGGAGACGGCGACGACGGCGCAGCGGCCGGTGAGCGCCTGGAGCGCGAGGGCCTCGGTGACCGGTTCGACGAGGCCGCGGGTCTTGCCGGAGCCGGAGGGGCCGACGGCGAGCAGCGAGGTGCCGAGCGCGTCGGGGCCGAGGGCCGCGCCGGCGTCGTGGAACGGCCGCGGGGTGCGTTCGGCGGCGCTCCAGCGGCCGAGGCGCACCTGTCCGGCGAGCAGGTCGTGGCGGGCGGTGCGGCGGGGCAGGTCGCGGGCGCCGGAGGGGTGGGCCCAGGCGGCGCCGCCCTGGCGCAGCACCGTGTCGTGGAAGGCGCGGAGCGAGGCGTCGCGCCGGGCGACGGCGAAGGCGTGCTCGACGCGGGTGCAGTCGACGTCGTTCATCCGGCCGCCGGCGACCTCGGCGGTGAGCAGCTCGGCGGCCTCGTGCTGGCCGGCGTCGCGCAGGGCGGGCCACTGGGAGCGGGGGCGCCGCGCCGTGGGGACGTCGACGGGGGCGCTCGCCCTGCGGGCGGCGAGCAGCTGTCGCGCGTACGGCAGCCAGCCGCCGAGGCGGGCGAAGGGCCACAGGACGAGGACGGTGACGACGGCGTAGAGGCCGTCGGTGTAGAGGGGGGACGCCATCAGGTCGTAGCTGCCGGAGATCAGCACGGTCAGGGAGAGCAGCGGGCCGATGACCGGGACCGGGTCCCAGCCGGCGAAGAAGAACGCGTCCGGGAAGACGAGGCTGAGGGCGACGAGGCCGCCGGCGGCGGTGATCAGGGCGCGGGCGGGCTGGGGCCTGCCGTCCGTGTAGTGGCGGGCGATGGCGGGCCAGCTGCCGAGCGCGGCCACGGCGATGACGAGGACGACGAAGAACAGGCCGTCGTAGACGTACGCGGCGTGCTGTCCCGGCAGCGCCACCCCGATTCCCTCGACGGGTTTGGGCGTGGCCTTCGTGCCGCCCCACCACCAGTCCTCGGGGGTGAACAGCCGCAGCAGCGCGTACTGCCACGGGAGCACCCCGCGCCGCCAGAAGGACCAGACCAGGAGGGCGAGGGCGAGCGGGATCAGCATGCCGACGACCGTCACCGGGGCGATCCGGGCGGTCTGCCGCACCGGCGGCCGGTACCCGTACCGCCAGATCCCGGGCCGCGCCTCGGGCCGCTCCGCGTCGAGCCAGTCGGCGACGGCCGGCCCGGACGGGGGCCGCTGCTGGGGCACGGGGGGCGTGCCCGGGGCCCGGTCCGGGCGGGGCGGTACCGGGGGCCGCGGGGGCGGCGCCGTGGGCGGCACCGGTTCCGCGTGTGTGCCCCACCCGTTCCGCGTGCCGTCGCCGTCCATCGCCCTTCCCCCTGACCAGCCGTTCCGTCCGCCATCGCGAGTCAATCTAACGCCCTCGCAAGGGCAGTTCACCGCTTACGCGGCCGGGGGCGCGTCACCGGCCCCGCCGCCGCCTTAGTCCACCGCGGACAATCCGTCCGGCGGACAACGCCCACATGGAGCATGCCCAGCCCGGTCCGCCGCACCTAGCCTGCGGGAAAAGAACGCAAGCGTCCCGGAAAACCACGTACGCGTCCGTCCAGAACCCCAGGAGCCCCGCATGACCGCACTGCCGCAGGAGCGCCGCCTCGTCACCGCCGTACCCGGCCCCAAGTCGCAGGAGCTTCAGGCCCGCCGCACCGCCGCGGTCGCGCAGGGCGTGGGTTCCGTCCTCCCGGTCTTCGCCGCGCGCGCGGACGGCGGCATCCTGGAGGACGTCGACGGCAACCGGCTGATCGACTTCGGCTCGGGGATCGCCGTCACCTCCGTCGGCGCCGCCGCCGAGGCCGTCGTCCGCCGCGCGACCGCGCAGCTCGCCGACTTCACCCACACCTGTTTCATGGTCACCCCCTACGAGGGGTACGTGGCCGTCGCCGAGGCGCTGGCGGAGCTGACACCGGGCGACCACGCCAAGAAGTCGGCGCTCTTCAACAGCGGCGCGGAGGCCGTCGAGAACGCCGTCAAGATCGCGCGGGCGTACACCAAGCGGCAGGCGGTCGTCGTCTTCGACCACGGCTACCACGGCCGGACCAACCTCACCATGGCGCTGACCGCGAAGAACATGCCGTACAAGCACGGCTTCGGCCCGTTCGCGCCCGAGGTGTACCGGGTGCCGGTCGCCTACGGCTACCGCTGGCCGACCGGTCCCGAGAACGCCGGTCCGGAGGCCGCCGCGCAGGCCATCGACCAGATCACCAAGCAGGTCGGGCCGGAGAACGTGGCCGCGGTCATCATCGAGCCGGTGCTCGGCGAGGGCGGCTTCATCGAGCCGGCGAAGGGCTTCCTGCCGGCGCTGCGGAAGTTCGCCTCGGACCACGGCATCGTCTTCGTCGCGGACGAGATCCAGTCCGGGTTCTGCCGCACCGGCCAGTGGTTCGCCTGCGAGGACGAGGGGATCGTCCCGGACCTGATCACCACGGCCAAGGGCATCGCGGGCGGGCTGCCGCTGGCCGCCGTCACCGGGCGCGCCGAGATCATGGACGCCGCGCACTCCGGCGGCCTGGGCGGCACCTACGGCGGCAACCCGGTGGCCTGCGCCGCGGCGCTCGGCGCGATCGAGACGATGAAGGAGCTGGACCTGGCCACGCGGGCCAAGGAGATCGAGGCGGTCATGAAGGGCCGTCTGACCGCCATGGCGGAGAAGTTCGACGTGATCGGCGACGTCCGGGGCCGCGGCGCGATGATCGCCGTCGAGCTGGTGAAGGACCGCGCGACCAAGGAGCCCGCGGCGGAGGCGACCGCCGCGCTCGCCAAGGCCTGCCACGCCGCCGGGCTGCTCGTGCTCACCTGCGGCACCTACGGCAACGTGCTGCGCTTCCTGCCTCCGCTGGTCATCGGCGAGGACCTGCTCGAAGAGGGTCTCGACATCATCGAACAGGCACTCGGGAACCTCTGAACGGCTCCTTCCTCCCGCGCATCCGAGCCGTCCGCCGCTCGGCTGGTTCCGCGAGCGGCAGAGCGTGTGAAGAACGTGTGGGGGGTGGATGGCAGGATGCCGATGTGCCTGTCCTCCGCCCAGCCGCTGTCGTAGGTTCTACGCAGATGAGAGATACACCCCGCCCACAGGGGACTGTGGGCGACCCCAGGTGGGGGCCTCCCCAGCTTCGACCTGGTCGTGCCCTCGCGCACACAACCGGAGCCTCCGGCTCCGGGTCTCCTCACCGATCGGACGGTCGCTCGCCCCAAACCCCCCGGGGCGCGCGACGTTCCGGTCCGGACGGCCGCCTCGGAACCACCCCCCCTGTTCCGGGGCGGCCGACCCATCTCCTCCTCCGCCTCGGGCTCCCGCTCGTCCTCTTCGCGCTGATCACCTGGCAGGTCGTCGCCGACGGTCCGCTGATCCGGGCGGACGAGCGGCTGAGCCGGGCCCTGGTCCACCCGGACCGCTTCTCCGAACTCCTCGCCGACCTCGGCAACACGCAGGTGGCCCTGCCGGTCCTCGCGCTCGCCCTGGTCCTCGCCGCGCTGCGCGGCCGGGCCGCGGGAACCCGCCGCTGGTGGCTGCCGCCCGCCGCCGCGGCCGTACTGATGGCGCTGGTCCCGGCCCTGGTCGTGCCGGTCAAGCTGTGGACCGACCGCCCCGGGACCCCGGCGGTGCCGCCGGCCACGGGCTACTTCCCCTCCGGGCACACCGCCACCGCCGTCGTCGCCTACGGCGCGGCCGTACTGCTGCTCCTGCCGCTGTTCCGCTCCGCCGCCGTCCGCCGGTGCCTGGTCGCGGCCGGTGCGGTGCTCGTCCTCGGCGTCTCCCTCGGGCTGGTCCGGCGGGGCTACCACTGGCCGCTGGACGTGGTGGCGTCCTGGTGCCTGTTCGGCACGCTGCTGTACGGCCTCGGCCTGCTGCTCGCCCGCCGCCGGACCGGCTGATCCCGACCGCGACGCGCTACTTCTCCCGTCCCGCGAGGCCCGCCGCCGCCTCGTGCATCGCCAGTTCGAGGAGGGCCGGGTCGATGAGGGTGCCGGAGCCGTCCGGCGGCACCAGCCAGCGGATGCCGCTGACCGCCGGGCGGCCCGGGTGGGGCACGACGATCCAGGTGCCGTCCCCGGCCGTCCGCACGCCGGTGCCCAGCCAGCGCGCCGCGGTGCCCGGCTCCACGAAGAACCCGGCGCGGGCGTCGCCGAAGTCGGCGAGGACCGGTCCCGGCTGGTCCAGGACCCGGGTGAGGACGTCGAGGGTGGGATAGCCGAGTCTGCTCGGCAGGATCAGTACGTCCCAGGCCCGGCCGGCGGGGAGCAGGGCGATCCCCAGGGGATTGCGCTCCCACTCCCGGCGGCAGACCTCGGGATCCGGTGCGACGGATGCCAGCCACTCGACCGCCGTCTTCGCCCCAGACATGTGAGGACCTCCCTCTGGCTCATGGACGCAGGATGCGTCACGAGGGAGAGGGACGTCCCCCGGCGGCATTACGCGGTTCATGGCATCCCGTCAGGGTGAAGCCGGCCGAGCGGGTGGTACCGGCGCGCACGCCCCCGCGCGAGAAGATCACGCACTAGCTGTCGAAGCCCAGGCCCAGCCGGTCCATCGTCCGCAGCCACAGGTTGCGCCGCCCGCCGTGGCTGTCCGCGCGCGCCAGCGACCACTTGGTGAGGGCGATCCCGGTCCAGGCGAACGGCTCGGGCGGGAACGGCAGCGGCTTGCCGCGGACCATCGCCGTCTCCGTGCGCTCGGTGCGCTCCCCCGCGAGCAGGTCGAGCATCACCTCGGCACCGAACCGGGTCGCGCCGACCCCGAGGCCCGTGTACCCGGCGGCGTAGGCGACCCGCCCCCGGTGAGCGGTGCCGAAGAACGCCGAGAAGCGGGAGCAGGTGTCGATGGCGCCGCCCCAGGCGTGGGTGAAGCGGACCCCCTCCAGCTGCGGGAAGCAGGTGAAGAAGTGCCGGGCGAGCCGGGCCCAGGTCTCCGGGCGGTCGTCGTACTCGGCGCGGACCCGGCCCCCGTAGGGATAGACGGCGTCGTAGCCGCCCCACAGGACGCGGTGGTCGGCGGAGAGCCGGAAGTAGTGGAACCGGTTGGCGCTGTCCCCGAGGCCCTGCCGGTTCTTCCAGCCGACGGAGGCGAGCTGCGCGGGGGTGAGCGGCTCCGTCATCAGGGCGTAGTCGTAGACCGGGACGGTGTAGGGGCGCACGCGCCTCACGAGGCTCGGGAAGACGTTGGTGCCGAGGGCGACGGTACGCGCGCGGACCGCGCCGTAGGGGGTGCGTACGGCCATGCCGGCGCCGTGCGGGCGCAGGGTGAGCGCGGGGGTGTGCTCGTAGAGGCGGACGCCGAGGCGGAGGCAGGCGCGCTTGAGGGACCAGACCAGCCTGGCCGGGTTGAGCAGGGCGACGCCCCGGCGGTCGTGGAGGCCGGCCAGGAAGGTCGGGGAGTCGACGTGGTCCCGTACGGCGTCGGCGTCGAGGTACTCCATGTCGTCGGCGAGGCCGAGGCGGCGGATCTCCTCGTACCACTCGGCGAGTTCCCGGGCCTGGTGCGGTGCGGTGGCGACGTCGATCTCACCGGTGCGTTCGAAGTCGCAGTCGAGGCCGTGGCGGACGACGGCCTCCTCGACGGCGTCGAGGTTGCGGGCGCCCAGCTCCTGGAGCCGGTGGATCTCCTCCGGCCAGCGCGCCAGGCCGTTGGCCAGGCCGTGGGTGAGGGAGGCGGCGCAGAAGCCGCCGTTGCGGCCGGAGGCGGCCCAGCCCGTCTCGCGGCCCTCCAGCAGGACGACGTCCCGGTCCGGGTCGCGCTCCTTGGCGATCAGCGCGGTCCACAGTCCGCTGTAGCCGCCGCCGACGACGAGCAGGTCGCAGCTCTCGACGCCGGTGAGCGCCGGCTCCGGGCGGGGCCGCGCGGGGTCGTCCAGCCAGTAGGAGACCGGCTGGGCGTCGGCGAGGGACCGTTTCCACTGACTCATGACGCGCGTCACGCCCCCTGCTTGCGGCGGCGGTTGCCGACGACCGTCGCGGCCAGGACGGACAGTACGGCGACGACGAACATGGCCGTCCCTACGACATTGATCTGAACGGGCGTTCCGCGCTGCGCGGAGCCCCAGACGAACATCGGGAAGGTGACGGTCGAGCCCGCGTTGAAATTGGTGATGATGAAGTCGTCGAAGGAGAGCGCGAAGGCGAGCAGCGCACCGGCCGCTATCCCGGGCGCGGCGATCGGCAGGGTAACCCGGAGGAAGGTCTGGAAGGGACCGGCGTACAGGTCCTGCGCGGCCTGTTCCAGGCTCGGGTCCATCGACATCACGCGCGCCTTGACGGCCGTCACCACGAAACTGAGGCAGAACATGATGTGGGCGATGAGCACGGTCCAGAAGCCGAGCCGCGCGCCCATGTTGAGGAAGAGGGTGAGCAGCGAGGCCGCCATGACGACCTCGGGCATCGCCATCGGCAGGAAGATCAGCGCGTTGACGGCGCCGCGCGCCCGGAAGCGGTAGCGGACCAGGGCGAAGGCGATCGCCGTGCCGAGCGCGGTGGCGCCCAGCGTCGCGAGGACGGCGATCCGCAGGCTCAGCGAGAGCGAGCCGCACAGGCCGGAGACGCCGCACGGGTCGCGCCAGGCGTCCGTGGAGAACTCCTGCCACTCGTAGTTGAACCGGCCGACGGGACTGTTGAAGGAGAACACCGTGACGACGACGTTCGGCAGCAGGAGATAGGCGAGCGTCAGCAGCCCGGCGATGACGACCAGGTGCCGCTTGAGCCAGTGGACGAGGGCCATTTACACCAGCTCCTCCGTGCCGGCCCTACGGATGTAGAGCGTGACCATGACGAGGATCGCCGCCATCAGGATGAACGAGAGCGCCGCCGCCGTCGGATAGTCCAGCACCCGCAGGAACTGGGCCTGGATGACGTTGCCGATCATGCGGGTGTCGGTGGAGCCGAGCAGGTCGGCGTTGACGTAGTCGCCGGCGGCCGGGATGAAGGTGAGCAGCGTGCCGGAGACGACGCCCGGCAGGGAGAGCGGGAAGGTGACCCGGCGGAACGTCGTCAGGGGCCGGGCGTAGAGGTCGCCGGCCGCCTCGTGCAGCCGTGGGTCGATCCGCTCCAGCGAGGTGTACAGCGGCAGCACCATGAACGGCAGGAAGTTGTACGTCAGTCCGCACACCACCGCCAGCGGGGTGGCCAGCACGCGGTCCCCGGCGGTCCAGCCGAGCCAGCTCGTGACGTCGAGGACGTGCAGGGTGTTCAGGGCGCCGACGACCGGGCCGCCGTCGGCGAGGATCGTCTTCCAGGCGAGGGTGCGGATCAGGAAGCTGGTGAAGAACGGCGCGATCACCAGGATCATGATCAGGTTGCGCCAGCGGCCCGCGCGGAACGCGATCAGGTAGGCGAGCGGGTAGCCGAGCACCAGGCAGAGCACGGTCGCGGAGGCGGCGTAGGCGACCGAGCGCAGGAACTGCGGCCAGTACGCGGAGAGCGCGTCCCAGTAGGCGGCGAAGTGCCAGGTGACCTCGTAGCCCTCCTCCAGGGAGCCCGTCTGCACGGAGGTCGACGCCTGGTAGACCATCGGCAGCGCGAAGAAGACGAGCAGCCAGAGGATGCCGGGGAGCAGCAGCCAGTACGGGGTGAGGCGGCGGCGCCGGCGCGGGGGCCTCGGTCCCGGCGCGTCCGGGGCGAGCGGCGGGGGCGCCTCGGTGGCGGTGGTCATCAGGCGGCCTCCTCCACGCCGGCGTCCGCATCCTGCGTGGCGTCGAGGCCGAAGGTGTGGGCCGGGTTCCAGTGCAGGACGACCTCGGCGCCGGGGACGAGGCGGGGGTCGCGGTCGACGTTCTGTACGTAGACCGCGAACTCGGGGCAGACGGCGGAGTCGATGACGTACTGGGTGGAGACGCCGATGAAACCGGCGTCGGCGACGGTGCCGGTGATGCGGTTGCGGCCCTCGGGGACCGATCCGGCGTCGTCGGCGTGGGTGAGGGATATCTTCTCCGGGCGGACGCCCGCCAGTACTCTGCCGCCGGTCGTCGTGGGCGCCGGACAGCGCGCCTCGGGCAGGAGCAGCTTGCCGCCGCCGGCCCTGAGCACCAGGTCGGTGCCGCTGCGGCCGTCGATCTCGGCCTCGATGAAGTTGGAGGTGCCGAGGAAGTTGGCGACGAAGGTGGTGCGCGGGTTCTCGTAGAGGTCGGTGGGCGGGCCGAGCTGTTCGACGCGGCCCGCGTTCATCACGGCGACCGTGTCGGCCATGGTCATGGCCTCCTCCTGGTCGTGGGTGACGTGCACGAAGGTGATGCCGACCTCGGTCTGGATGCGCTTGAGCTCCAGCTGCATCTGGCGGCGGAGTTTCAGGTCGAGGGCGCCGAGGGGTTCGTCGAGGAGGAGCACGCGGGGGTGGTTGATCAGGGCGCGGGCGACGGCGACGCGCTGCTGCTGGCCGCCGGAGAGCCGGTGCGGCTTCTTCCGGGCCTGCTCGCCGAGCTGGACCAGCTCCAGCATCTCCTCCACCTGCTTCTTGACGCTTCTGACGCCGCGCCTGCGCAGGCCGAAGGCGACGTTCTCGAAGACGTCGAGGTGCGGGAAGAGGGCGTAGGACTGGAAGACGGTGTTGACCGGGCGTCTGTGCGGCGGGAGGCGGGTGACGTCCTGGTCGCCGAGGTGGACGGTGCCGCAGGAAGGTTCCTCCAGACCGGCGATCATGCGCAGGGTGGTGGTCTTGCCGCAGCCGGAGGCGCCGAGCAGGGCGAAGAAGGAGCCCTGCGGGACGGTGAGGTCCAGCGGGTGGACGGCGGTGAAGGAGCCGTAGGTCTTGCCGATCCCGGAGAGGCGGACGTCGCCGCCGGTGTCGTTCGTCATGGTGGTCACGCCCCAGTGAGCTTCGCGAATTTCGCTTCGTAGTCCGTCTCTTCCTTCGAGCTGAGCGAACGGAAGGCACGGGACTTGGCCTGCATGGCCTGGTCGGGCAGGATCAGCGGGTTGTCCGCCGCGTCCGGGTCGATCTTCGCCAGTTCGTCGCGGACTCCGTCCACGGGGCAGACGTAGTTGATGTAGGCGGCGAGTTCGGCGGCGGCCTTCGGCTCGTAGTAGTAGTCGATGAGCCGCTCGGCGTTGGTCTTGTGCCGGGCCTTGTTGGGGACCAGCAGGTTGTCGCTGGAGGTGAGGTAGCCGCTGTCGGGGACGAGGAAGTCGACGTCGGGGTTGTCCGCCTTGAGCTGGACGACGTCACCGGCCCAGGCGAGGCAGGCCGCGAAGTCGCCCTTGGACAGGTCGGAGGTGTAGTCGTTGCCGGTGAACCGGCGGACCTGGCCCTTGTCGACGGCTTTCTGCAGGCGGGCGACGGCCGCGTCGTAGTCGTCGTCGGTGAAGTCGCGCGGGTCCTTCTCCAGGTCGAGCAGGGCCATGCCGACGGTGTCGCGCATCTCCGTCAGCAGGCCGATGCGGCCCTTGAGCCTCGGGTTGTCCAGCAGGTCGCCGAAGGTCTTCACCTCGACGCCGTCGAGCGCCTTCCTGTTGTACGCGATGACGGTCGAGATGCCCTGCCAGGGGTAGGAGTAGGCGCGGCCCGGGTCCCAGTCGGGGGTGCGGAACTGCGGCGACAGGTTGGCGTAGGCGTGCGGCAGGTGGGACGGGTCCAGTCTCTGCACCCAGCCGAGGCGGATGAGGCGGGCGGCCAGCCAGTCGGTGAGGACCATGACGTCCCGGCCGGTGTCCTGGCCGGCGGCGAGCTGCGGCTTGACCTTGCCGAAGAACTCGTTGTTGTCGTTGATGTCCTCGGTGTACTCGACGGCGATACCGGTCCGCTCCGTGAACGCGTCCAGCGTCGGGTGCCGTTTCCCCGACTCGTCGACGTCCATGTACTCGGTCCAGTTGGAGAAGGCGACCTTCTTCTCCTCCGCCGAGTGGTCCTCGGCGGAGGTGCCGCCCTCGCTCTGCCCGGCGGGCGGGATGCCGCAGCCGGTCAGCGCGGCGAGGCCGCCGGCCGCGAGGACGCCGCCGGTGCCGGCGCGCAGCAGCGAGCGGCGGGTCAGGGCGGCCCGTCCGGTACGCAGACTCCGCCGCACGGCGGCCACCTGGACCGGGGAGAGGCGGTCGGGCTCGTGACTTGCCATGCGTACTGCCCTTTCGGTGGTGGCGGTCGGCCGTCGGTCTCTACCGGTCCCCGAAGACGGTGCGGTGCCAGTCCTTGGCCGCGACCGCCGTGTTGTCGAACATGACGTGCTTGATCTGGGTGTACTCCTCGAAGGAGTAGAGGGACATGTCCTTGCCGAAGCCGGAGGCCCGGTGGCCGCCGTGCGGCATCTCGCTGATGATCGGGATGTGGTCGTTGACCCACACGCAGCCCGCCCTGATCTCGCGGGTGGCGCGGTGCGCGCGGTACACGTCCCGGCTCCAGGCGGAGGCGGCGAGCCCGTACGGGGTGTCGTTGGCGAGGCGGATGCCGTCGTCGTCGCTGTCGAACGGCAGGACGACGAGGACCGGCCCGAAGATCTCCGCCCGCACGGCCTCGCTGTCCTGCGGTGCGTCGGCGATGAGCGTCGGCAGGTAGTAGGCGCCGTCCTTCAGCTTCCCCTGCGGCGCCGCGCCGCCGGTCACCACGCGCGCGTAGGAGCGCGCCCGGTCGACGAAACCGGCGACACGGTCCCGGTGGGCGTGGCTGATCAGCGGTCCGAGGTCGGTGCCGGGGGCGAAGGGGTCGCCGAGCCGGACGGTCTCCATGAGCGCGGCGGTCCGCTCCACGAACGTCTCGTAGAGCGGCCGCTGCACGTACGCGCGCGTGGCGGCCGTGCAGTCCTGGCCGCTGTTGATGAGGGCACCCGCCACCGCGCCGTGGACGGCCGCGTCCAGGTCGGCGTCGTCGAAGACGACGAAGGGGGCCTTGCCGCCGAGTTCGAGGTGCAGCCGCTTGACGCCGGCGGAGGCGATATCGGCGACGCGGCGGCCGACGGCGGTGGAGCCGGTGAAGGAGGTCATCGCCACGTCGGGGTGGCCGACGAGGTGTTCGCCGGCCTCGGGGCCGGTCCCGGTGACGATGTTGACCACCCCGTCCGGGACACCGGCGTCGGTGGCGGCCCGCGCGAACATCAGGGAGGTGAGCGGGGTCGACTCGGCGGGCTTCAGCACGATGGTGTTGCCCGCCGCGATCGCCGGGAGGATCTTCCAGGCGGCCATCTGCAACGGGTAGTTCCAGGGCGCGATGGAGCCGACGACGCCGATGGCCTCACGGCGTACGTAGGAGGTGTGGTCGCCGGAGTACTCGCCGGCCGACTGTCCCTGGAGGTGGCGGGCCGCGCCCGCGAAGAAGGCGGTGTTGTCGACCGTGCCCGGCACGTCGAACTCACGGGTGAGCTTGAGCGGTTTGCCGCACTGGAGGGACTCGGCGCGGGCGAGGTCGTCGGCGCGTTCGGCGAGCACGGCGGCGAACCGGTGCAGGGCGTCCGAGCGTTCGCCGGGGGTGGCGCCGGACCAGCCGGGGAACGCGGCGCGCGCGGCGGCGACGGCCGCGTCCACGTCGTCGGTGCCGGCCAGCGCGTAGGTGAGGACCTCGGCACCGGTCGCCGGGTCGACGACCGTGTACGTGCGGCCCGAGGTGCCGTGGGCGGAGCGGCCCGCAAGGTACTGGGCGCCGTCGGCGAAGTCGTGCATGGTGGCTCTCCTCGGTCTTCCCGGAACGGGGGCGCGGGGGCCGGCGTGGCTCAGACTCGATGTGAGTGCCGATCCTGACAGAGCAGGTGACCACCAACAAGTGATTCCGTTGTTGCCTTTTGGTTACGCGACGGAATCTGTCGGCCAGGTGTCGAGCGGGGGTGGAGAGCCACGGACGGACTGTCAGTGGTGCGTGCCAGGCTTGCGTGCATGGGAGAGACGACGGGGGCGGACATGGGCACGGCCGGCGGTGCGGACGCGGGTGCGGGTGCGGGTGCGGTCGGCGACCGGGAGGCGCTGGTCGCGGCGGTGCGGGCGGGGGCCCGGGTCAAGTACCTCTGCTTCTGGGGACACCGGCCACGGCACGACGGGCGGGCCGGACCGGGCTGTCTGAGCCAGTGGTGGCCGTCGCCGTTCACGGTCGACGGGGTGGAGTACGCGACGGCCGAGCACTGGATGATGGCGGGCAAGGCGCGGCTCTTCGGCGACGCCGCGGCGGAGCGGCGGGTGCTGGCCGCGCGGCATCCGGCCGAGGCCAAGAAGGCCGGGCGGCTGGTGCGCGGCTTCGACGAGGAGACGTGGGCGCGCGAGCGGTTCCGGATCGTGGTCGAGGGCTCGGTCCACAAGTTCGCCGCCCACGCCGAGCCGCGCGGCTTCCTGCTGGCGACGGGCGACCGCGTGCTGGTGGAGGCCAGCCCCGTGGACCGGGTGTGGGGCATCGGCCTCGCCGCAGGCGACGAGGCGGCCACGGACCCGGAGCGCTGGCGCGGGCCCAACCTGCTGGGGTTCGCGCTGATGGCGGCGAGAGCCGAGCTGCGGGCGGCTCCCGCCGCTACGCGCTGACGATCACCAGGACGCCGAAGGCGATGGCCAGGGCCGCGCCGAACGCACCGCAGATGATGCCGGCCAGCGCCTGGCCCGAGTTGGTGGCCTCGCCCCGGCGGGCCTTCGCGCGTCCGACGGCGCCGAAGACGATGCCGAGGACGCCGAGCAGGACGGCGACCGGCCAGAGGCAGAAGCCGACGGCGGCGATGATGCCGAGGACCAGTCCGGCGGTCCCCATGCCGTTGCTCGGCGGGGGCGCCATGCCGGGCCAGCCGTAGTAGGCCCCCGGCAGACCGCCGCCTCCGTAGCCGGGGGCGGCGGTCTGCCCCGGGTGCCCGTGTCCGTGCCCGTGCCCGTGCCCGTGCCCGTGCCCGTAGGAGCCGGGGTAGCCCGGGTAGCCGTAGGGGACACGGCCGGGGCCGTCGGGGGCGACCGGAGGCGGGGGGACGGGGTGGCTGTGCGAGGACGGAGGGGCG
>NZ_JAVRHI010000023.1:0-31820 GCF_034105845.1 Streptomyces sp. CRN 30
TGCACGCACTCTCGCCGCACCGGGCCCAGACCCGAGTACATCCAGTACGAGGGTCTGGGCCCGGCACGGCGAGAGCACGCACCTGACGCCGCCCGGCCCGCCCTTCGGGCGGACGACGGGACTTTCGCAACAGGCCCTAGAAGCCGTGCGGCAGCCAGGGCGCCACCGCGGACCCGAAGGCCACCGACGCCTCCGCCAGCGCCCCCTGCCGCAGCTCCCGCACCCGCCCGGCAGCCGCCAGCGACGCCAGGCTCACCCCGCCCAGATAGGCCGATCCCAACTCCCGCACCGACAGGGAGAGATCGGCCGGCTCCTCGGTGCGCTTGCAGCTCGCGCCCTTCGCGTCGCCCGTGAGCCGCCAACGCCCGGCGTTCCAGGTGCAGAACGCGTCGTCGACCTCGAACACCACGTCCACCGGCGTCTGGTACGTCCGCGCCTCCAGCGCCGCGCCCACGTCCACCAGCCGCACGTGCAGCGCGTCCTTGACCTGCACGGAGCACCGGCGGATGTCGGAGACCAGGTGCAACCACGGTTCGTCGACGGGCCGCGCGGGCGCGACCACCGTCGACGTCAGATCGATGTCGAAGAGGAACCGCCACAGCGCCGCGTGCGCGGCCGGGTCCAGGGCCTCCAGGGCACTGACGTGCACGGCACCCCGGGGACCGGACCGGTCCCAGTCCGGCTTGACCCGGAAGCGGGCGTACCCCACGACGTCCGCGCCCCGCTCGGCCAGCACGCACTGCAGCGGGGACCTGCCGCCCCGGTCGCTCTCCGGGTCCAGCAGCCCGAGCCGCTCCCAGCCGGGCCGCCGCGCCAGCATCCCCGGCCGCTCGGGCACCCGCTGCGCGTACAGCGCCTCGCACGCGTCCAGCGCGTCGGCGGGCGCGACGTACCGCAGCCGTACGTCGTCGGTGCCGGGCGGCACCGTCAGCCGTACGCGGGTGGTGTCGACCTCGACGTTGAGCTGGTGGGTGGCGGCGCCGTAGCCGAACCGGCCGTATATCTCCGGTTCCGAGGCGGTCAGTACGGCGAGCGGCTCGCCCCAGGAACGGACGTCGTCCAGCTGCCGCCGCATCATGGCCCGCAGCAGCCCGCGCCGCCGGTGGGTGGCGGCGACGCTCACCATGGTGACGCCCGCGGCGGGCACCGAGGCACCGCCGGGCACGGTGACCCGGAAGGTGAACGCGCCCGCCGTCCCCACGCACGCGTCGCCGTCCCAGACCCCGAGGGACCGGTCGTGCTCCGTGAGCGCGCGGTCCAGTTCGAGCTCCTCCGGGGACTCGGGCACACCGCCGAAGGCCCGGATCAGCGTGCCGAACCACACGTCCCAGTCGGGTTTCCGCAGCACGCGCACGTCAGTCTTCATGTGCCATGCCTACCAGTGCGGTCCCGGGCGGGCGAGCTATTTTCGCCCCGGGTCTTGCGGCCGCCCCGCGGGGTGCCGTCGGGTGGGATCCGTGTGAGATTCGTCGTGAGCGGGGTCTCGGAAGGGGGACAAGTGGGACCTCCCGTGCACGGGAGCAGGTCCGATGGATAAGGTCCCCAATCAATGGCAGAAGGACGAGAGCGGCGCGCGGCGGCCGATACGTTCACGGCCCGGTTGAAGAAGCAGGTGCACCGGGCCCGCACCGGCCTGCGCAAATCCGCCGTGGACTACTTCCGCGGCGACGGCTCGGACTGGATCGCGCTGGTCGGGCTGATGCTGACGATCCCCGTCATCGCCTCCTTCACGATGATCAACTCGGTCTGGGTGTCACCGGCCGCGCTCGTGCTGCCGATCGTCGCGGGCGGTCTGCTGCTGCGCCCCGCCAGCCTGCTCGCGCTCTACGCGGCCGCCGCGTCCGCGCTGATAGTGGAGTCCGTGCGGCTCGGCCCCTACACCGAGGGCCCGTCCCGGGTGACGCCGGGCACCGTCCTCGTCGTCGCGGCCTGTGGTTTCTTCGGCCTGCTGATCGCCCAGTTCCGCAGCCGGGTGGGCGTGCCCTGGAGACGGGGCGGCACCATGCTGTTCGACCTGCGCGAACGCATCCGGGTGCAGAGCAAGCTGCCGCCGCTGCCGGCGGGCTGGCACCGCGAGATGGCGCTGCGGCCGGCCGGCGGCCAGTCCTTCTCCGGCGACTTCGTGGTCGCGGCCCGCACCAACGGGGGCCGCACGCTGGAGGTCGTCCTGACCGACGTCTCCGGCAAGGGCATGGACGCGGGATCGCGGGCGCTGCTGCTGTCCGGGGCGTTCGGCGGACTGCTGGGTTCCCTGCCGCCGCACGCCTTCCTGCCCGCCGCCAACGGCTACCTGCTCCGCCAGGACTGGGACGAGGGCTTCGCGACCTCCATCCACCTCGTGCTCGACCTGGACTCGGGCGACTACGAGCTCTTCACCGCGGGCCACCCGCCGGGCCTCCAGCTCAACGCCGGGAACGGGCGCTGGGAGCAGAAGGCGGCCGAGGGCCCGCTCCTCGGCGTGTACGACGGCGCCCAGTTCGACCCGGTCAAGGGCTCGCTGCGCCCCGGCGACGTACTGATGCTGTTCACGGACGGCCTGGTCGAAACGTCGGAGCGGGACATCGTCGAGGGCATCGACCGCCTGACGGGCGAGGCCGACCGCTATGTCGTCGGCGGGTTCCGCGGCGCGGCCTGGCACCTCATCGAGGCGGTCGCCAAGGACGTCAACGACGACCGGGCGCTGCTGCTGATCTGCCGCGAGGGTCCCACGGCACGGTGATCCGCCGCCGACGCGCGGACGCCGTACGGGCGGGGCGCGGTGGGCACCCCGCCCGTACGGCGTCGGGCGGTACGGGCGGTATCAGCGGTACAAGCGGTAAGAACGACCCTCCGGTGGGGCCCTGACGACGAGCGTCACCCCCGGGCCCCCCGGCGGCGGGCGTCACCCCACCAGCTCGGGATCGCGGGTCCTGGGCTCCTCGCGCTCCGGCAGGAAGCGGGCCAGCCAGTGGGACCGGGACGCGACCATCGGGCCGAGCACCGCCAGCAGCAGGACGTACCCGGCGATGAAGGGCGAGAGCCGGCTGTCGAGCCCCGCCCCCGCCGCCATGGTGGCCAGGATCAGCGCGAACTCGCCGCGCGCCAGCAGGGTCGTCGCGATGTTCGCGGCCGGCTGCGCCCCGAAGGAGTACATGCGGGCCGCGGCCATCCCGGCCAGGACGTTCATCACCAGCGTCAGCACGACGGCGATCAGCACCGGCCACACCACGCTCAGCAGGTCACCGGGGTCGATGTTGAGTCCGAAGCCGAAGAAGAAGATCGCCCCGAAGGCGTCCCGCAGCGGGTGCACCAGCGTGCGTATGCGCTCACCGGAGGCCGTGCTGCCCAGCATCAGACCGACCATGAAGGCGCCGATCGCGTCCGCCACGCCGAACCACTCCGACACCCCCGCGACGAACACCGCCGCGCCGAGGAAGGAGATGACGAGCAGCTCGTCGTCACGGGTGGCGAACAGCCGGCCCACGATCCGCGTGCCGAACCGCGCCGCCAGCGCCAGGAGCAGCAGGAAGCCGAACGCCTTGCCCGCGTCCAGCGCGGCGGCGGACAGCGAGTCCGCCCCGGACAGGATGGGCTGCAGCGCCGCCAGGTACAGGGCGAGGAAGATGTCCTCGACCACGATGATGCCGAGGATCGGCTTGGTCTCCGGATTGCCCAGGCGGCCCGTGTCCACGAGCACCTTGGTCACGATCGCGGACGAGGAGATGCCGAGCACACCGGCGAGCACGAGGGCCTCGGACGTGCCCCAGCCGAGGGCGAAGCCGAAACCCAGACCCGCGCCCACGTTCAGCGCGAGGTAGGTGCCTCCCGCCATCGCCATCCGGCGCCCGCCCGCCTTGAGGTCGTCGAGGTGGAACTCGAGCCCCAGGTAGAAGAGCAGCAGCACCAGACCGAGCGCGGTGAGCATCTCCAGGTCGTGCGGATCCGACAGGAGCACGACGCCGGGCGTGTGCGGGCCGAGCAGGATGCCGGCCAGGATGAACAGCGGGATGGTGGGCAGGCCGATGCGCCCGCCGAGCCGCGCGAGGACGGCTGCGGCGAGGAACGCCCCGCCCATGGCGATGAGGGTGTCTGCGTGTCCGATGGGCCCTACCTCCAGTTCGGCATGTGCGACGAGCGCGCGGGTATATGTATGCGCAAGTACGCGGGGTCGGTGGTGTCGCTGCGACGCGGGGACTTGCACGGTGCAAAGGAAGCGTCAAGGAAGCGTCAATAGTTACTTTACCAAAGTATTGCGGACGCGGGCAGCACGCTTATGGACACTGGTGCTGTGACCCCCCTGACGCTCACCGAAGTCGAGATCCTCGCCCGCGCGGCGCACGCCGCCCAGACGGACAAGGCCGGACAGCCGTACGCGGAGCACCTCCGGGCCGTGGCCGAAGGGGTACGCGCACGGGGCGGCGACGACGAACAGATCGCGGCGGCCTGGCTGCACGACGCGGTGGAGGACGACGCGCTGTCACAGGAGTGGCTGCGCGCGGCCGCCCTCACGGACCGCACCAAGGCGATCGTCATGGCCCTCACCAAACGGCCGGGCGAGCCTCCCGAGGCGTACGCCGCCCGCATCCTCGCCACCCCGGGTGCCCGCCTCGTCAAGGAGGCCGACCTGGCGCACAACGCGGACCCGGCCCGGCTCGCCGTCCTCGACGGGGCGACCCGCGACCGGCTGGAGCGGAAGTACGCCCACATGCGGGGCCTCCTCGGTCTACGGCGGAGGGAGACGCCCTGAAGGACCGCGGGGAACCGCGTGACCAGCCGCGACGGACCCGCGGGTGACCGCGGGTGAAGCAGAGGACCGGGCGGAGGAGGAGTCCTCCGCCCGGTCCGTGGCAGGTGGCCGTACCGCCCGGTCAGCCGCCGGAGGCGCTCCGCCGGAACGCCCACTCCGCCCTCGGCTCCATGGCGAAGCGGAACACCCGCCGCACCGGCGCCGTGCACAGCGCGGTGACGAGGGCCGCCGCGAGCAGCGTCACGAAGACCATGCCGAGGGGCTCGCGCACCCAGGCGTAGGCGTCGTACCAGCCCCAGAAGCGGGACCCCTTGATCAGGAAACCGTGCAGCAGATAGCCGTACAGCGTGCCCGCGCCCAGCGCCGTGAACCACGTCCTGCGCCCCGGCACCCAGGCGAAGAAGCAGGCCGTCAGCACCATGGAGCAGCCGAAGAGCGCGAGCGTCATGACGACACCGGCCCACCACGGGGCGCCCAGTTCCTGCGCGCTGTCACGGTGGTAGAGCCAGGCCGTGTCCATGCGCGGACCCGCCCAGTACGCCAGGGCCAGGGCGGCCGCGAGGACCGGCACCGAGAGGACGCGCACCGCGCGGCACCGCACCAGCCGGAAGTGCTCGGGCCTCACGAACAGGCCGATGACGAAGAACGGCAGGAACTGCAGCACGCGCTGCAGGTCCAGGTCGTCACCGATGTCGGGGGAGGCGGAGGCAAGGACGGCGATGCCGAGCGCGAGCGGGACGGGCCACCGCACCACCTTCCACAGCGGGGTGGTCAGCCGCCACACGAACAGCGCGGCCAGGAACCAGGTGAGGTACCAGGGGTCGAGCAGGCTGATCGGATGGGTCGGATCGTCGTCACCCCAGCGCTTGAACAGTGAGTACGCGACCTCGAAGAGCACGTACGGCACGGCGATGCCGGTGACCAGCCGCCGCAGCCGGTCGGGGCGCATGTCGAAACTGCGCGAGAAGTAGCCGGAGATGATGATGAACGCCGGCATGTGGAAGCCGTACACGAACAGGTAGAGCGCCTCGGCGACGCGGCTGTCGGCGGTGAGCGGCTGCCAGGCGTGGGCCGTCGCGACGAGCACGATGGCCAGGTACTTGGCGTTGTCGAAGAAGGCGTCGCGCTGTCCGGCCGTTGCGGCCCCCGGCGCGGCGGCCTGCCGCGCGGGCCGAGTCGACTCGGGGGCGCGGGAGGCCGGTGTCGGCTCCGCGGGCTGTTCGGCGGGCGGGAGCGGCGCCCTGGTGTGGCCGTGCGGTCGCAGCGAGTTCGTCACGGACCTTCCTCCCGCCGGAAGCTCGGCGGGCCGGTCCGCGCACTCGCTGCGCGTGCGGGGGACGGGGCAGCGGTGAACATCTGAGGCACCCTAGCGTTGTCTGCGGGAATCCGTGAAACACCCGGCTGGAAAGCCGTATTAACGCGGTACAGGTACCCGGAATTCGAGGAAGTGAGCATCCTGCAAGGCAAGGCCGCACCTCCCTGTCACCCGAGGGGATGTGCCCTCTCCTCACCCCTTATGCCCTTGTTCATCACACCCAAAGCAGCGCATAACGGGCGCGGGTGACGTCAGTCGCATGCTCCCCGCGTCCGACTTTTCGGACCTGTTTCCGGTTGCTCTCGACCGTCCCCGATGTGTCTGTGCGAGTAATAGGAATTACTTGCGAACGCCCCGTGCGCGCCTGCCGGGACCGCCGTCAATTGCCGGCCGGGCGACCGTTCGAATTGCCGTGCGGGGCGCGGGTGCCCCGGATGCGGACGCGCAGGTCCCGGGTGTGGGATGGCCGACGTTGCGTCACGTCCCGCATATGCGGGCCTGGTTGGTGGCACGATGGTTCTGGCGGGGGTGCGCGGGGTCGGCACCCCCGGGCCGGGAGCGGACCGACCGAGGGTGTGATGAGTTGTGGCCATTTCGCTGTCAGTGGTGCTGCTGCTGGCGATCGTCCTGATAGTGCTGATGCGAGGAGGCTCCCTCAAGGCGGGCCCGGCGATCGTCGCCATCCTCTTCGGCTTCTTCCTCGCGTCGACCGGTATGGCGGACGACATACAGCGCTTCCTCAACTCCATAGCGGACACCATCAACTCGATCCAGTTCTAGCCGCCGTCGCGGACGCCGGCCCGGCCCCCGCCGGCCTCGCGGCACGGACGCGTGCGGTCACGGGGACGCACCTGGTGACCGGGTGACTGGGACGAAGGGGTGAAGGGGCGATTCGCCGGACACGGGACACGGCTGGGAAAAGACCGAGGGCCGGGTGGGGAGACGATCTCCCACCCGGCCCTGAGCCGTGCTGGAGCGGGCGACGGGAATCGAACCCGCGTAGCTAGTTTGGAAGACTAGGGCTCTACCATTGAGCTACGCCCGCATGCATCGCGCCGCACCCCGCCGTGGAACGGCGAACGCGGCACTGGAGGCATCGTAGCGGGTCGTACGCCTCCGTCGCACACCCCGTCGCGGGTCACCCCGACGCGTGAGCTGTCCTCGTGAAATGCCGCGACCCCACTGCGTGCGGGCATGTACCCTACGTGTCGCACCGACGGGGTGTGGCGCAGCTTGGCAGCGCGTCCGCTTTGGGAGCGGAAGGCCGTGGGTTCAAATCCCGCCACCCCGACCACCGGCCGGAACCGGCCGAGGCGGCCCGCCGCGGCCCCGGACCTCCAAGATCTCCTTTTGGGGCGTGTAGTGCCTCCGGTTACTATGCAAGCTGCGCGCCCGTGTGTCTGCCCTGTCAGGTCTCTCAGGGGCTCGCGAATCCGCTGAGGCCCTGCCCGGTCGCCCGATCCGGCAACGGCCCGCAGCAGAACCCCCAAGAAGTCAGCCACAAGGAGACCGAACCGTGAAGAGCGCCGTGGAGACCCTGAACCCGACTCGGGTTCGGCTCACTGTTGAGGTGCCCTTCGAGGAGCTCAAGGACAGCCTCGACGCGGCGTACAAGAAGATCAACCAGCAGGTCACGGTGAAGGGCTTCCGCAAGGGCAAGATCCCGGCCCGCGTCATCGACCAGCGGTTCGGCCGCGGTGCGGTCCTGGAGGAGGCGGTCAACGAAGCGCTTCCGAAGTTCTACACCGACGCGGTCAACGAGGCCGAGCTCAACGTCCTGGGCCAGCCCGAGGTGGACATCACCGAGCTGAAGGACGGCGAGACGCTGAACTTCACCGCCGAGGTCGACGTCCGTCCCACCCTCGAGATCCCGGACTACTCCGGCATCGAGGTCGAGGTCGACGCCGTCGAGGTGACCGACGAGGACGTCGAGGAGGCGGTGGAGCAGCTCCGTGAGCGCTTCGCCTCGACCAGCCCGGTCGAGCGCGCCGCCGAGGACGGCGACGTCGTCACGATCGACCTGGAGGCCAAGGTCGAGGGCGAGGTGCTGGAGGACGGCATCGCCAGCGGCGTCTCCTACACGATCGGCTCCGGCGAGCTGCTGGACGGCATCGACGACGCCGTGAAGGGCCTCGAGGCCGGCGGCGAGGGCACCTTCACCTCCGAGCTGAAGGGCGGCTCGGCCGCGGGCAAGGAGGCCGAGGTCACCGTCAAGGTCACCCAGGTCGCCGCCCGTGAGCTGCCGGAGCTGGACGACGACTTCGCCCAGCTCGCCTCCGAGTTCGACACCCTCGAGGAGCTGAAGGCGGACAGCCGCAAGCGCCTGGAGAACACCAAGCAGTACGACCAGGCCACGCAGGCCCAGGAGCGCGTGCTGGACAAGCTGCTGGAGCTCGTCGAGGTGCCCGTCCCCGAGAAGCTGCTCGAGGACGAGGTCAACACCCGCAAGCACAACCTGGAGCACCACCAGCTCGGCCAGATGGGCCTGACCCTCGACAAGTACCTGGAGATCCAGGGCAAGACCGCCGAGGAGTTCGAGACCGAGACCCGTGAGGCCGCGGTCAAGGGCATCAAGACCCAGTTCGTCCTCGACGAGCTCGTCAAGCAGGAGAAGCTCAACGTCAACCAGGAGGAGCTCACCGAGCACCTCATGCGGCGTGCGGCCTCCTCCGGCATGTCCCCCGACCAGTTCGCCCAGGCCGTCGTCGAGGGTGGCCAGGTGCCGCTGCTCGTCGGCGAGGTCGCCCGCGGCAAGGCCCTCGCGGTGGTCGTCGAGTCCGCCACGGTGAAGGACACCAACGGCGAGGTCGTCGACCTGGACGACGAGGACGAGGCCGAGGGCGAGACCGGCGCCGCGGAGGCCGTGGAGGCCGCCGCCGGGGACGAGTCCGCGGAGCAGGCCGAGGGCAAGGCCGACCAGAAGGCCGAGGAGAAGGCCGCGGAGAAGACCGAGGGCTGATCCTCGCGTCACCTCCACGCAGTACGACGGCCCCGGGGGCGGAACCCCGGGGCCGTCGGCTTCCCCGGGCCGCCGCCGGACCCGTCGGACCGCCGGGCCCCCGCCCCGGACGGAGCAGGCGGCTGCGGCACACCGGCACTCCGGCGCTCCGGCGCCCTTCGGCGGCGCGAGCCCGCTCGGGCGAGGGCGCTTTCCCGTCTCCTCCCGGTGGAGCGGCATGCGCTGACAGCGAACAGTCCGGGAAACCGGGATGGCACCCGCCTGCCTGCGCGTTAGGGTCCATGAATACGAGGGCAGGGGAGTCCCCGGAGCCGCCCGCCCAGGGCGGGCCCAGGGTCCCAGGCCCCGGCAGAACACGTGAGACGGCCCGGCGCCGTCGTAAGACGAGCAGGTGGATACGTGACGAATCTGATGCCCTCCGCCGCCGGCGAGCCCTCCATCGGTGGTGGCCTCGGCGACCAGGTCTACAACCGGCTGCTCGGCGAGCGGATCATCTTCCTCGGCCAGCCGGTGGACGACGACATCGCCAACAAGATCACCGCGCAGCTGCTGCTCCTTGCCGCCGACCCGGACAAGGACATCAACCTCTACATCAACAGCCCCGGCGGTTCGATCACGGCCGGTATGGCGATCTACGACACCATGCAGTTCATCAAGAACGACGTGGTGACCATCGCCATGGGCCTCGCCGCCTCGATGGGCCAGTTCCTGCTCAGCGCGGGCACGCCGGGCAAGCGGTTCGCGCTGCCCAACGCCGAGATCCTGATCCACCAGCCCTCCGCCGGTCTGGCCGGTTCGGCCTCCGACATCAAGATCCACGCGGAGCGGCTGCTGCACACCAAGAAGCGCATGGCCGAGCTCACGTCCCACCACACCGGCCAGTCGGTCGAGCAGATCACCCGTGACTCCGACCGCGACCGGTGGTTCGACGCCTACGAGGCCAAGGAGTACGGCCTGATCGACGACGTGATCACCTCTGCCGCCAGCATGCCGGGCGGCGGCGGCACCGGGGCGGCGTAAGCGGCGCACACCGGCGCGGGCCGGAGCGTCCGTGCTCCGGCGCGTGACCTCGTACGACGGCGCGGGACCGATCCTCCACAGCCGATGGACATCGGCGGTGCACCGGAACCGCGTACGGCCGATGTACGACGGCGCGCGGCCGGTGCACCGCGGACCGGCCCGACTCCGCAAGCCCCCTTCAAGCCCCAGCCGACCGCCTCAGCCCCTCTCAAGGCTCCCAGGAGACCCACAGTGAACGACTTCCCCGGCAGCGGCCTCTACGACCGTGTGCGCGCCGAGTACACCGGCCCGCAGGCCGAGTCCCGCTACGTCATCCCGCGCTTCGTGGAGCGCACCTCCCAGGGCGTCCGCGAGTACGACCCGTACGCGAAGCTCTTCGAAGAGCGCGTGATCTTCCTCGGCGTGCAGATCGACGACGCCTCCGCCAACGACGTCATGGCGCAGCTGCTGTGCCTGGAGTCGATGGACCCCGACCGTGACATCTCGGTCTACATCAACAGCCCCGGCGGTTCCTTCACCGCGCTCACGGCCATCTACGACACGATGCAGTTCGTGAAGCCGGACATCCAGACGGTCTGCATGGGCCAGGCCGCCTCCGCCGCCGCGATCCTGCTGGCCGCCGGCACGCCCGGCAAGCGCATGGCGCTGCCGAACGCGCGCGTGCTGATCCACCAGCCGTACAGCGAGACCGGCCGCGGCCAGGTCTCCGACCTGGAGATCGCCGCCAACGAGATCCTCCGGATGCGCTCGCAGCTGGAGGAGATGCTGGCCAAGCACTCCACCACGCCGATCGAGCGGATCCGCGAGGACATCGAGCGTGACAAGATCCTCACGGCCGAGGACGCGCTGTCGTACGGCCTGATCGACCAGATCATCTCCACCCGGAAGATGAACAACGCCGACGTCCGCTGACGGCGGGATCCCCGGCTCACGCCTGGCCGTGAGGTGGGGGAAGCTGTATCGTCTGCCGCCCCTTGACACGGTTTGACACGGTGCACGTCAAAGTGAACCGTGCCAAGGGGGGCCCGAACGGGGGGCTCGGCAAGGTACCGTCGGACATAAGGCAGCACCAGGAGCCGCTGGACGTAGGCGTCTCCCAGGCGAAGGGGAAGCACACCGTGGCACGCATCGGTGACGGCGGCGATCTGCTCAAGTGCTCGTTCTGCGGCAAGAGCCAGAAGCAGGTCAAGAAGCTCATCGCAGGCCCCGGTGTGTACATCTGCGACGAGTGCATCGATCTCTGCAACGAGATCATCGAGGAGGAGCTCGCCGAGACGAGCGAGGTGCGCTGGGAGGAGCTCCCGAAGCCCCGCGAGATCTACGAGTTCCTCGAGGGCTACGTCGTCGGCCAGGAGGCCGCGAAGAAGGCCCTGTCGGTCGCGGTGTACAACCACTACAAGCGGGTCCAGGCCGGTGAGAACGGCGGCGCTCAAGGCCGCGACGACGCCATTGAGTTGGCGAAGTCCAACATCCTCCTGCTGGGCCCCACGGGCTCCGGTAAGACGCTGCTCGCGCAGACGCTCGCGCGCATGCTGAACGTTCCCTTCGCCATCGCGGACGCAACCGCGCTGACGGAGGCGGGCTACGTCGGCGAGGACGTCGAGAACATCCTGCTCAAGCTCATCCAGGCGGCCGACTACGACGTCAAGAAGGCCGAGACCGGGATCATCTACATCGACGAGATCGACAAGGTGGCCCGGAAGAGCGAGAACCCGTCGATCACGCGCGACGTGAGCGGCGAGGGCGTGCAGCAGGCACTGCTGAAAATCCTGGAGGGCACCACGGCCTCCGTACCGCCGCAGGGCGGCCGCAAGCACCCGCACCAGGAGTTCATCCAGATCGACACGACGAACGTGCTGTTCATCGTGGGCGGTGCCTTCGCGGGCCTGGAGAAGATCATCGAGTCCCGGGCGGGCGCCAAGGGCATCGGCTTCGGGGCGACCATCCGCTCCAAGCGCGAGCTCGAGGAGAAGGACCAGTTCGAGGACGTCATGCCCGAGGACCTGGTGAAGTTCGGGATGATCCCCGAGTTCATCGGCCGTCTCCCCGTCATCACCTCCGTGCACAACCTCGACCGCGAGGCGCTGCTCCAGATCCTGGTCGAGCCGCGCAACGCGCTGGTGAAGCAGTACCAGCGCCTGTTCGAACTCGACGGTGTGGAGCTGGACTTCGAGCGCGAGGCCCTGGAGGCCATCGCCGACCAGGCCATCCTCCGCCAGACCGGCGCCCGCGGCCTGCGCGCCATCATGGAGGAGGTCCTCCAGGCGGTGATGTACGAGGTCCCGTCCCGCAAGGACGTGGCCCGCGTGGTCATCACCGCGGACGTGGTCCTGTCGAACGTGAACCCGACCCTGATCCCGCGGGACGCCCGCGGGCGGGGGTCGGGGGAGCAGAAGACGGCGTAGCCGTCACCCATCCGTACGGCGAGGGGCCCCGGTCGGTCGACCGGGGCCCCTTCGCGCGTGCTCGCGGTGCTGCGGTTCAGAGCTTGACGCGCACTTCGTTGCGGAACTCGGCCGCCGTCTCCGCCACGGCGTCCAGGTCCGGGGTCTTGCCGGACATGGCGTCCGCCAGGTCGATGTGCATGAAGACACCCACCGTGCTGTGGTCGCCCCAGATGCAGACCGGCATGCTGATCTCCGAGGGTCCGGAGGTGCCCCCGCCGCCCAGGCCGGTGTTCGACTTCACCTCCTGGCACTTGAGGACCGCGCTGTCGAGCGCCGCCGGCGTGAACTCCTGGGGTTCGCCGACCACCTCTCCCGCGTCCGGCTCCTCCGTGGCGCCCTTCCCTATCTCGGTGAACATCTCGTCGACGACCGCTTCCGGGTCCTCGATCTCGCCGTAGAAGCCCACGAACGGGAGCATCTTCATGGCGAGCGGGTTGTTCTCGTCCCCGGCCTGGTACTGGGCGCTGACGCTCTGGGCGTCCTTCACGCCGTGCTTCTCGGCGTCCTTGAGGTCGTCCTCGCTGAAGGCGTCGCCGAGACCACCCGTCTCCTCGCCCTTCTTGTACTCACCGCCGAGCACCGTCGCCGGTGCCGTCAGCTTGTGCGCCCCGTCGTCCGCGATGTCCGAACCCCCACCGCTGCTCTGACCGAGGACGACGTACGCGCCCACGGCGATCGCGGCCACGACCGCCACCGCGCCGATGATCATGGCCGTCTTCTTCTTGCCACCACCGGGCGCGGGCGGCTGCGGGACGCCGCCGTACGGCTGCTGCTCGTACGGCTGCTGGCCGAAGGGCTGCTGGCCGTACGGGGGCTGCCCCTGCGGGGGCTGGCCGTAGGCGCCGGGCTGCTGCGGCGGGACGCCCGGCTGCTGCGGGGGCTGGCCCTGCGGCGGCTGCTGGGGGTACCCGTAGCCGGGCTGCGGGGCCGGTGCCTGGGGCGGGTAACCGTAGCCGGGCTGCGGGGCCTGCGGCGGCTGACCGTAGGGGCCCGGCTGGCCGTACGGTCCGGGCTGCTGGGGCTGCCCGCCGTACGGGCCCGGCTGGTGGTGACTCATGTCTGGGTTCCCCCTCAGGTGCTTCAAGCGTTCCGGACATCCTGACGCAGAGCCAGCACACAGGAAGCACCGGGGGTCGCACCGTTACCAACAGAAACGAGTTTCGGGACCGGTCCGTGACACCTCTAAACTGGGCCCGTGACCGAGAACCCTCAGCAGCAGCCCACAGCGCCCACCACCGAACTGCCGACCCAGTACGCGCCGGCCGACGTAGAGGGGCCGTTGTACGAGCGCTGGGTGGAGCGGGGTTACTTCGAGGCGGACGCGAAGAGCGACAAGCCGCCGTACACCGTCGTCATCCCGCCGCCGAACGTCACGGGCAGCCTCCACCTCGGGCACGCCTTCGAGCACACCCTCATCGACGCCCTGACCCGCCGCAAGCGCATGCAGGGCCACGAGACGCTGTGGCAGCCCGGCATGGACCACGCCGGCATCGCCACGCAGAACGTCGTCGAGCGCGAGCTGGGCAAGGAGGGCAAGTCCCGCCACGACCTCGGCCGGGAGGCCTTCGTCGAGCGCGTCTGGCAGTGGAAGGGCGAGTCCGGCGGGCAGATCTCCGGCCAGATGCGCCGCCTCGGCGACGGCGTCGCCTGGTCGCGCGAGCGCTTCACCATGGACGAGGGCCTCTCGCAGGCCGTCCAGACGATCTTCAAGAAGCTCTACGACGACGAGCTGATCTACCGCGCCGAGCGCATCATCAACTGGTGCCCGCGCTGCCTCACCGCCATCTCCGACATCGAGGTCAACTACCAGGACGACGACGGCGAGCTGGTCTCCATGAAGTACGGGGAGGGGGACGACACGATCGTCGTCGCCACCACCCGTGCCGAGACGATGCTCGGTGACACGGCGGTCGCCGTCCACCCCGAGGACGAGCGGTACCAGCACCTCGTCGGCAAGCTCATCCGCCTGCCGCTCACCGACCGCTCCATCCCGGTCGTCGCCGATGCCCACGTCGACCCGGAGTTCGGCACGGGAGCCGTCAAGGTCACCCCGGCGCACGACCCGAACGACTTCGAGATCGGCCAGCGCCACGACCTGCCCAACATCGCCGTGATGGACGAGCACGCGGTCATCACGGTCCCCGGCCCCTTCCAGGGCCTGGACCGGCTGGAGGCCCGCTCCGCCATCGTCGCCGCGCTGCGCGCCGAGGGCCGGATCGTCGCCGAGAAGCGGCCGTACGTCCACTCGGTCGGCCACTGCTCCCGCTGCCGGACCACCATCGAGCCGCGCCTGTCCCTGCAGTGGTGGGTCAAGGTCGGCCCGCTGGCGAAGGCCGCCGGTGACGCCGTCCGCGACGGCAAGGTCAAGATCCACCCGCAGGAGATGGAGAAGCGGTACTTCGACTGGGTCGACAACCTCCACGACTGGTGCATCTCGCGCCAGCTGTGGTGGGGTCACCGCATCCCCGTCTGGTACGGGCCGAACGGCGAGGTCGTCTGCGTCGGCCCCGACGACGAGGCGCCCACGGGCGAGGGCTGGCACCAGGACACCGACGTCCTCGACACCTGGTTCTCCTCCGGCCTGTGGCCGTTCTCCACGCTCGGCTGGCCGGAGCGGACCGAGAGCCTCGCGAAGTTCTACCCGAACTCCGTCCTGGTCACCGGCTACGACATCCTCTTCTTCTGGGTCGCCCGGATGATGATGTTCGGCCTGTACGCGATGGACGGCACCCCGCCGTTCCACACCATCGCCCTGCACGGCATGGTCCGCGACCAGTTCGGCAAGAAGATGTCGAAGTCCTTCGGCAACGCGGTCAACCCGCTGGACTGGATGGACAAGTACGGCTCCGACGCGCTCAGGTTCACCCTGGCCCGCGGCGCCAACCCGGGCGTGGACGTCCCGATCGGCGAGGACTGGGTCCAGGGCTCCCGCAACTTCGCCAACAAGATCTGGAACGCCACGCGCTTCGCGCTGATGAACGGCGCCACGGTCGAGGGCCCGCTGCCGGACGCCGCCGAGATGTCGGCGACCGACCGCTGGATCCTCTCCCGGCTGAACACCACGGTCGCCGAGGTCGACGCCTTCTACGACGACTACCAGTTCGCCAAGCTGTCGGACGCCCTGTTCCACTTCGCCTGGGACGAGGTCTTCGACTGGTACGTCGAGCTGTCCAAGACGACGTTCATGGGCGGCGGCGAGGCCGCGAAGGTGTCGGGCCGGGTCCTGGGCGAGGTTCTCGACGTCACCCTCCGCCTCCTCCACCCGATCGTCCCCTTCGTCACCGAGACGCTCTGGACCACGCTCACCGGCGGCGAGTCGGTCGTCATCGCCGACTGGCCGACCGCTGTGTCCGTTCCTGGGGCTGACGCCCCGGGCGGCTTCCGTGACGCCGGCGCCGAGCGGGAGATCGAGACCCTGCAGCAGGTCATCACCGAGGTCCGTCGCTTCCGCGCCGACCAGGGCCTTCAGCCCGGGCAGCGCGTCCCGGCCCGGCTGGCCCTCGACGGCACGGCGCTGGCGCCCCACGAGCCCGCCATCCGCCAGCTGCTGCGCCTGCAGCCGGAGGGTGAGGGCTTCACGGCCACCGCGACGCTGCCCATCGCGGGCTGCGAGGTCGCGCTGGACCTGTCCGGGGTGATCGACGTCGCCGCCGAGCGCAAGCGCCTGGCCAAGGACCTGGCCGCCGCCGAGAAGGAGAAGGCCCAGGCCACCGCCAAGCTCGGCAACGAGGCGTTCCTCGGGAAGGCCCCGGACCACGTCGTCGAGAAGATCCGCACGCGGCTCGCCAAGGCGGACGAGGACATCGCGCGCATCCAGAGCCAGCTGGAGCGCCTGCCGCAGGCGTGACCGGCAGCCTCCCCGCCGACCCGCGAGCCCCCGGAACGACACCGTTTTGGGGGCTCGCGGCGTACTGTGCCGGGCGCCTCGGACCGTTGTCGTCGCTCCTCCGTAGACTGGCCCCGTGAGTGAGCTCCCCCCGGACGACAACAACGCGCAGCCCGATCCCCTCGACGACTTCGACGAGATGATCGAGGCGGAGACCAGCCGCGACCCCGACCTCGCGGTCATCGAGGCGGGCAGCCGCACCCTGCGCGCCCAGAGCGGGCCGCCGCGGGCCGACGTCCCCGCGCGCCCGGCCGACCCCGAGACCGACGCGGCCCTGCGCGAGGTGGAGGCCGAGCTCGCCACCCGCTGGGGCGAGACCAAGCTGGAGCCGTCGGTCAGCCGCATCGCCGCGCTGATGGACGTGCTGGGGGAGCCGCAGCGCTCGTACCCCTCGATCCACATCACCGGCACCAACGGCAAGACCTCCACCGCCCGCATGATCGAGGCGCTGCTCGGCGCGTTCGACCTGCGCACCGGCCGGTACACCTCGCCGCACGTCCAGTCGATCACCGAGCGGATCAGTCTGGACGGCGCGCCCATCGAGGCCGAGCGGTTCATCGAGGCGTACCGGGACATCAAGCCGTACGTCGAGATGGTGGACGGCAGCCAGGAGTACCGGCTCTCCTTCTTCGAGGTGCTCACCGGCATGGCGTACGCGGCCTTCGCCGACGCGCCGGTCGACGTGGCCGTCGTCGAGGTGGGCATGGGCGGCAGCTGGGACGCCACCAACGTGATCGACGCGGACGTGGCCGTGGTGACGCCCATCGACCTCGACCACACCGACCGCCTCGGCTCCACACCGGGTGAGATCGCCGTCGAGAAGGCGGGCATCGTCAAGCAGGACGCGACCGTGATCCTGGCGCAGCAGCCGGTGGACGCGGCGCAGGTGCTGCTGAAGAAGGCCGTCGAGGTGGACGCGACCGTGGCCCGGGAGGGCCTGGAGTTCGGGGTCGTCTCCCGGCAGCTCGCCGTCGGCGGGCAGATGATGACGCTGCGCGGCCTCGGCGGGGAGTACGAGGAGGTCTTCCTGCCGCTGCACGGCGCCTACCAGGCGCACAACGCGGCGGTTGCGCTCGCCGCCGTCGAGGCGTTCTTCGGCGTCGGCTCCCAGCGGCCCGACCCGCTCGCCATCGACACCGTCCGCAAGGCCTTCGCGTCGGTGGCCTCGCCGGGCCGCCTGGAGGTCGTACGGAAGTCGCCGACCGTGGTGCTGGACGCCGCGCACAACCCCGCGGGGGCGCGGGCCACGGCGGAGGCGGTGACCGAGGCGTTCGACTTCAGCCGGCTGATCGGCGTGGTCGGCGCGAGCGGCGACAAGAACGTACGGGGCCTCCTGGAGGCCTTCGAGCCGATCTTCGCCGAGGTGGTGATCACCCAGAACTCCAGCCACCGCGCGATGGACGCCGACGAGCTGGCGGCGATCGCGGTCGAGGTGTTCGGCGAGGAGCGGGTCCAGGTGGAGCCGCGGCTGCCCGACGCCCTGGAGGAGGCGATCACGCTTGCCGAGGAGGAGGGCGAGTTCGCCGGCGGCGGCGTCCTCGTCACCGGATCCGTGATCACGGTCGGCGAGGCCCGGCTGCTGCTGGGAAGGGGCTGACATCCGGTGCGTACCCTCTGTGCCTCGACCCTGATCGGCGAGTTCTTCGTCATCGGCTTCGCCGGTCTGGTCGCGATGAAGGACCCGGACCTGTCCATGACGACGGTGTGGACGGTGTGCGGGGCGGCCATGGTCCTCAGCCTCCTGCTGTGCGGAGTGATCACGCGGCCGGGCGGGCTGCAGCTCGGCTGGGCGCTGCAGATCGCGCTCGTCGTCTCCGGGTTCGTCGTCCCCCTCATGTTCTTCATGGGCGCGGTCTTCGCCGCGCTGTGGTGGGCTTCCATCCACTACGGGCGCAAGATCGACGAGGCGAAGGCCCGGTTCGCGGCGGCACAGGGGGAGGCGGCGGGCGGGGCCTCCTGACGCTGCGTGACAAGTGTTCGGCTCTGCCCTGTAGCCTCTGAGCTCCGCACATTCGTGTTCTCACACATGTGAAGAATGAAGGAGTCACCGCCGTGAGCCAGCGCACCCTCGTCCTCCTCAAGCCCGACGCCGTCCGTCGCGGGCTGACCGGCGAGATCATCAGCCGTATCGAGCGCAAGGCCGGGTGGCAGATCACCGCGCTGGAGCAGCGCACGCTGGACCAGGAGACGCTGGAGCAGCACTACGGCGAGCACAAGGGCAAGCCGTTCTACGAGCCGCTGGTCGCGTTCATGGCCTCCGGCCCGGTGGTCGCGCTGATCGTGGAGGGCGAGCGGGTCATCGAGGGCGTGCGCGCGCTCGCCGGCCCGACCGACCCGATCGCGGCCGCGCCCGGTTCGATCCGCGGGGACTACGGCGTGATCGTCCGCGAGAACCTCATCCACGCCTCCGACTCGGAGGACTCCGCCGAGCGCGAGGTCAAGATCTTCTTCCCCGGCCGCGCCTGACGCCCTCCGTACGGGGCGGGGCTGCGAGCCGTCCCGTCCCCGTACGCAAGGCCGAGGTCGGCCTCGTCCGCCCGGTCCAGGGGGCCGGGCCGTCGGAGGCCGCCCGCAGGTGACCGCCTGCGCGGCTGCCGGAGGCCGTCTCCCGACCGGTCACCCGTGATCCCCGGTCACCCCTGCTGCCAGGTCACCCGCGATGCCCGGGCACCCGGCGTCCCCCGGTTGCCCGAAGGCCCCCCTCCCTGCCCGGCCACCCGCAGGGCACTCGCGGCGCCCCGGAGCGCTGCCGCCCCGTCGCACGGACCGGCGCACACCCCACGGGCCACATCCCCTCCGAATCCCCCCATCTCTTCGGCATACGCGTGGCGTGCGGGGGAACGGAACCCCCCGAACGCTCGTCTCCACAAGCGAGGCGACACGTCATCTGCTGACAATGGCGAAGACCCTCGCGCAGTGTTCGTGCGGGCGAGACTACGATGTAAGCCTTCACGTCACAGCACCCACTTCGCCGACCCGAAAAGCCGTCAGTGCTCCACTTCGGGAAGGCCAGACGAATCCTGATGGGGAACTCAATGTCGTTCATCGGCCGTGACATGGCTGTCGACCTCGGGACCGCCAACACGCTGGTGTACGTCAGGGGTCGCGGGATCGTACTCAACGAGCCGTCCGTCGTCGCGATCAATACGAACACCGGTGGAATTCTCGCGGTCGGCGCGGAAGCCAAGAAGATGATCGGCCGGACGCCCGGCAACATCGTCGCCGTGCGCCCGCTCAAGGACGGCGTCATCGCCGACTTCGAGATCACCGAGCGGATGCTCCGCTACTTCATCCTGAAGATCCACAAGCGGAGGTACCTCGCCCGGCCGCGCGTCGTCGTCTGTGTGCCGTCCGGCATCACCGGCGTCGAGCGCCGTGCCGTCATCGAGGCGTCGTCCCAGGCCGGCGCCCGCCAGGTGCACATCATCGAGGAGCCCATGGCCGCGGCCATCGGTTCCGGCCTGCCGGTCCACGAGGCCACGGGCAACATGGTGGTGGACATCGGCGGCGGCACCACGGAGGTCGCGGTCATCTCGCTCGGCGGAATCGTCACGGCGCAGTCGATCCGCGTCGCGGGCGACGAGCTGGACAACGCGATCATCCAGCACATCAAGAAGGAGTACTCGCTCCTCCTCGGTGAGCGGACGGCCGAACAGATCAAGATCACGATCGGTTCCGCGTACGACCTGGACACTGACGAGCACACCGAGATCCGTGGCCGCGACCTGGTCTCCGGGCTGCCCAAGACCGTGGTGATCTCCGCGGCCGAGGTGCGCAAGGCCATCGAGGAGCCCGTCAACGCCATCGTCGACGCGGTCAAGACGACCCTCGACAAGTGCCCGCCCGAGCTGTCCGGCGACATCATGGACCGCGGCATCGTCCTCACCGGCGGCGGCGCCCTGCTGCGCGGCCTGGACGAGCGGCTGCGCCGGGAGACCGGAATGCCCATCCACATCGCCGAGGACCCGCTGGACAGCGTGGCGCTCGGCTCCGGCAAGTGCGTCGAGGAGTTCGAGGCGTTGCAGCAGGTGCTCGACGCCCAGCCCCGCAGATGACGTAACACTTCGATTCCGCCGTACGAGACGATCCCTTCTTGTGCGGCGGATCGTTGATTCTGAAGCATATGCTCCGCACAACACCCGCGAGAGTTCCCGCAGCACCACCGCGAGACTCTCGCTCGGGGTGTTCCCTGTTGATCCCTGATGGACCGTTCATGGTCCATTCGCTGATCCAGATCCATTCCGATGAGGAAGGCACGGCCGCCGCACGTGAGGGACTCTCGAGAGAGCCGGCTGCTCCTGGTGCTGCTGGTCGCCATCTCGTTCGCACTGATCACGGTGGACATCCGCGGCGGGGAGGACTCACCGGTCGACGGTGCCCGTCAGGCCGCGGCCACGGTCTTCGGGCCGATCGAGAACGGGGTCGCCAACGCCGTCGACCCGATCGGCAACGCGATCTCCGCGGTCCGTGACTCCGGCTCCCGCCACGACCGGCTGGCCACGCTGGAGAAGGAGAACGCCGAACTGAAGGCGGCGCTCGGCAGCGACGACCGCAACCGCAGCCGCGTGAAACAGCTCGACAAGATACTGAAGGCCGCCGCGGGCGGGCAGTACGGCATCAAGGGCGCCGAGGTCATCGGCATAGGAGCGGCCCAGGGCTTCTCCTGGACCGTGACCATCGACATCGGCTCGAACGACGGCGTCGAGCGCGACATGACCGTACTGAACGGCGACGGACTGGTCGGCCGCGTCACCACCGTCGGACCGGACACCGCGACCGTGCTCCTCGCCAACGACCCCGACTTCACGGTCGGCACCCGTATGGAGACCACCGACGAGCTCGGCTTCGCCTCCGGACAGGGCGACCGGCCGCTGCGCGTCGAACTCCTCAACGGCAAGGCCAAGGTGAAGAAGGGCGACCGCCTCGTCACCTTCGGCTCGCAGGCCGACCGGCCGTTCGTGCCGGGCGTGCCCGTCGGGGTGATCTCCCGCGTCGACCCCTCCGGCGGCGACCTGACCCGCACCGTGTACGTCGAGCCGTTCGCCGGACTCACCAAGCTCGACCTCGTCGGGGTCGTGGTCGAGGCGCCGCGCAAGGACCCGCGGGACACCGTCCTGCCGCCCCAGCCGAAGGCCACGCCCACGCCGACCGTGACGGTGACGGTCACCCCGTCCCCCGGTGCGCCCGTCGACGGACAGCCGCAAGAGCAGTAGGAGCCGATTCCCATGCGCCTCAACCGGATGCTGCTCTCCACCACCCTGGTGGTCGTCGCCACGGTGCTCCAGGTGAGCGTCCTCGCCCGCCTCCAGCTCCCCGGCGCCGTCCCGGACCTGGTCCTCCTCACCGTCCTCGGCCTCGCCCTGGTGTACGGGCACGTCGGCGGCGCCCTCGTCGGCTTCGGCGCGGGACTCCTCTCCGACCTGGCCCCGCCCGCCGACCACGCCGCGGGCCGCTACGCCCTCGTGCTGTGCGTCGTCGGCTACCTGGTCGGACTGGTGAAGCCGGACAACGGCCGGCTGAAGTCCGCGACCGGCTCGCTGGCCGTCGTGGCCGCCGCCGCGATCGGCACGACCCTGCTGTACGCGGGCGTCGGCGCCCTCGTCGGCGACACCGCGGCCCGCCATGTGGGCCTGCCGGGGCTGGTGTTCACGGCCGCCCTGTACGACCTGCTGCTCGCCCCGTTCGTGGTCCCGGGGATCATGGCGCTGGCGCGGCGCGCCGACAACGACCCGCTCGACGAGGCGAACTCGGCCAAGGCGGCCGACGTCTCCTCCGGCTGGCTCTCCTCCGGGACCGGCCTGCGCATCGGCCCGCAGCGCGGCGGGCGGATGAAGACGGCCAGGGCGCGCACGGCGCGCGCCGGACGCATCAAGGGAGTCAAGCGACTGTGACAGTACGGCAGTCGACCACGGCGGACAGCGTGCGCCGGGAGAGGGGGAACGCATGACCAACATCCCGGAGACCGGGCGGACCCCACGGGTGCAGGTCCGGCTCGTCGTCATCCAGGTCCTCGTCGTCTCCCTGCTCGCGACGCTCGGCGGACGCCTGTGGTACCTCCAGATCCGCGAGGGCGACACCTACGCCAAGGAAGCCTCCGGCAACCACGTGCAGCAGGTCGTCCAGCCCGCCGTGCGCGGTTCGATCCTCGACGCGCGCGGGGTGCCCATCGCCGACAACGAGACCCGCCTGGTGGTCTCCGCGTCCCGCACCGAGCTGATGAAGATGCGGGACGACGGCGAGGCGGTCCTCACCAAGCTGGCCGGCGTCCTGGGGATAACGCCCGAGGAAGCCATGGACAAGGTCCGGCTGTGCGACGCCGAGACCCCGCAGCCCTGCTGGAACGGCTCCCCGTACCAGCCGATCCCCATCACCGACGAGGCCACGCCCAAGCAGGCCCTGCAGATCCGCGAGCGCGCCGAGGACTTCCCCGGCATCACCGCCGAGCCGCAGGCCGTGCGCCGTTACGCGGCCCCCGGCGAGGCCAACACCGCCCAGGTGCTCGGCTACCTCTCGCCCGTCACGGACGAGGAGATCCAGCAGGCCCAGGACAGCGACTCGCCGTACCTGCGCTCCGACCAGGTCGGCCGCTCCGGCCTGGAGCGCCAGTACGACGCGCAGCTGCGCGGCAAGGCCGGCGTCACCCGGTACGAGGTCGACAACCTCGGCCGGGTCATGGGGGAGGCCGAGAACGACCCGGGCAGGCCCGGCGACAACCTGGTCACCAGCATCGACGCCCGGGTGCAGCGCATCGCCGAGTACGAGCTCAACGAGGCCATGAAGGCGGCCCGCAAGGAGAACGACCGGAACACCGGGACCAACTACAAGGCCGACTCCGGCGCGATCGTCGTGATGGAGGCGAAGACCGGCCGCGTGGTCGCCATGGCGTCCAACCCGACGTACGACCCGAACGCCTGGGTCGGCGGCATCTCCGCCAAGGACTACACGGAGCTCACCGGCAAGGAGTCCAACTACCCGCTGCTGAACCGGGCCATCCAGGGCCAGTCGGCGCCCGGCTCCATCTTCAAGGTCATCTCGACGGCCGCGGCCATACAGGCCGGCTACTCCTTCGAGGGCCCGCACAACTGCTCGAGCTCGTACGCGATCGGCGGCCAGGTCTTCAACAACTTCGAGTCCAAGGGATACGGCCCCATCAGCCTCGGCCGGGCCCTGGAGGTCTCCTGCGACAGCGTCTACTACCGCCTCGCCCACGAGGAGTGGAAGAAGGACGGCGGCACCGAGCCCAAGAAGAACGCGCACGACTGGTTCTACAAGACCGCCCACCAGTTCGGCCTCGGCGCGGAGACCGGCATCGACCTGCCCAACGAGGTCACCGGCCGGGTCCCCGACCGCCAGTGGAAGCTCGACTACTGGACGGCCAACAAGGACGCCTGGTGCAGGACCGGCAAGAAGGACGGCGACTACGCCGAGCAGATCGCCTACGAGAACTGCCTCGAGGGCAACAGGCTGCGCGCCGGTGACTCCGTCAACTACTCCATCGGACAGGGCGACACCCTCGTCACCCCGATACAGATGGCGTCGATCTACGCGGCGATCTCCAACGGCGGCACGCTGTACAACCCCACCGTCGGCAAGGCCGTCATCAGCGCCGACGGCAAGGACGTCCAGGAGATCGCGCCCGAGGCGCACGGCAAGCTGCCGATGTCCAAGAAGACGCTCCAGGCCGTGGACGGTGCCCTGGAGGGCGTCGTGACCCGTGGTTCGGCCGCCTGGCGGTTCCAGGGCTGGCCGCAGGACGAGATCCCGCTGCACGCCAAGACGGGCACCGCGGAGGTCTACGGCAAGCAGACCACCTCGTGGTTCGCCACGTACACCAAGGACTACTCCATCGTCATGACGATCTCCCAGGGCGGTACGGGCTCCGGCGCCTCCGCCCCGGCCGTGCGCAAGCTCTACAACGCGCTGTACGGCGTCTCGGAGGAGGGCGAGATCGACAAGAAGAAGGCGCTGCTGTTCACCCCGCAGGAGGACCTGCCGGAGATCGGGTCCGACGGGTCGATCGACGCGCCCAGGATCGACGAGTACCCCTCCGAGGAGGACAAGAAGAAGGCCGCCGAGGAGAGCGCGCAGCCGGTGGTGTTCGACGGCTCCACGGCCGCGCCGGACACCGGCGTCACCCCGGCCGCCCTCCCCACCGGCGCCCCGGCGGCCGTCGTGGACACCGGCCTCCGGGCGGCCGTCCTGACCGGCGGCGTTCCGCCGGCCACCGGGCACACCGACGTTCCGCCGGCCACCGTGAACACCCCGGCCGGCGGCAACCGCGACGCCCGCAGGCGCTCGGCCCGCCACGGGGGCGGCAGGGGGCGCAGGGGCGACCAGAGGCGGAGGAGCACCGCATGAGCGGCCGCCGCGACACGAGGCGGGGGACCACCGCATGACCGGCGCGAACAGCTTCTCCGTCTCCGGGTACGGGCCCCAGCGGTCCGGCTGGGCCCGGCTGGCCGCCCGCGACTCGCTCGCCCGCCGGCTCGACTGGCCGATACTGCTGTGCGCCCTCGCGCTGTCGTTCCTCGGCGCGGTCCTCGTCTACTCGGCGACCCGCAACCGCACCGAGCTCAACCAGGGCGACCCCTACTACTTCCTCACCCGGCACCTCCTCAACACCGGCATCGGCTTCGCCCTGATGGTCGCCACCGTCTGGCTCGGCCACCGCACCCTGCGCGGGGCGGTGCCGATCCTGTACGGCGTCTCGGTAGCCCTGGTGCTGCTGGTGCTCACCCCGCTCGGGGCGACCATCAACGGCGCGCACGCCTGGATCCGGTTGCCCGGCGGCTTCTCGCTGCAGCCCTCGGAGTTCGTGAAGGTCACGATCATCCTGGGCATGGCGATGCTGCTCGCGGCACGGGTCGACGCGGGCGACCGGCCCCACCCCGACCACCGCACGGTCCTGCAGGCGCTCGGCCTGGCCGCCGTGCCGATAGCGGTCGTGCTGCTCATGCCCGACCTCGGCTCGGTCATGGTCATGGTCGTGCTGGTGCTCGGCGTGCTGCTTGCCTCCGGCGCGTCCAACCGCTGGATCTTCGGGCTGATCGGCACCGGCGTGGCCGGCGCGATCGCCGTCTGGCAGCTGAAGATCCTCGACGAGTACCAGATCAACCGGTTCGCCGCCTTCGCCAACCCCGAGCTCGACCCCGCGGGCGTCGGCTACAACACCAACCAGGCGCGCATCGCCATCGGCTCAGGCGGCCTGTTCGGCACCGGCCTCGGCCAGGGCTCGCAGACCACCGGCCAGTTCGTGCCCGAACAGCAGACGGACTTCGTCTTCACGGTCGCCGGCGAGGAACTCGGCTTCGTCGGGGGCGCCCTGATCATCATCCTGCTCGGCATCGTGCTGTGGCGCGCCTGCCGCATCGCCCGCGAGACGACCGAGCTGTACGGCACGATCGTCGCCGCCGGCATCATCGCCTGGTTCGCCTTCCAGTCCTTCGAGAACATCGGGATGACCCTCGGCATCATGCCGGTGGCCGGTCTGCCGCTGCCCTTCGTGTCGTACGGCGGATCGTCGATGTTCGCGGTCTGGGTGGCGGTCGGGCTGCTGCAGTCGATCCGGGTGCAGCGGCCCCTGTCCGCGTAGTCCGCGTAGGGGTTCCGCGGGGCGGGGACCGTGCCGGGCACGCTTCCCGTCCCTGTCCGGACCCGGGCTGCCCAACGGCCCGGCGGGCCACTACATTCGGGGCATGGCGGAGGCGAAGCGCAAGGTGGAGACCAAGCGCGAGATCGAGCGTAAGTACGAGTCGGACGAGAGCGGTCTGCCCGACCTGACCGGTGTCGCCGGGGTGGCGACCGTCGTCGACAAGGGCGTCGCCGAACTGGACGCCGTCTACTACGACACGCCCGACGAGCGCCTCGCCGCGGCCGCGGTCACCCTGCGCCGGCGCACGGGGGGCGACGACGCCGGGTGGCACCTGAAGTTCCCCGTCTCCGTCGGCGTCCGGGACGAGATACGGGCCCCGCTCTCCGACACCCTGCCCCGCGCCCTCGCCCGGCTCGTGCGCTCCCGGGTCCGTGAGGCCGAGCTGGTGCCCCTGGTCCGGCTGCGCTCCTCGCGCGACGTGCGTGACCTGCTCGACGCGGACGGCGTCCTCCTCGCCGAGGTGAGCATCGATTCCGTCCGGGCCGAGCGGCTCACCGACGGCGGGCGCGGCGTCCAGTGGTCCGAGATCGAGGTGGAACTGGCCGACGGCGGGGACCCGGCGCTGCTCGACAAGGTCGACAAGAAACTGCGCAAGGCCGGCATACGGCCGTCCGCCTCGTCCTCCAAGCTGGCCCGGGCCCTGCGCGAGACGGCACCCGGCCGCGAGGCGCCCGAGCCGCCCGAGCGCTCCGGGAGGACCGCCGGGCGCCCCGCGACCGCCGCGGACCCCGTCCTCGCCTACGTGCGCGCCCAGCGCGACGCCATCGTCGCCCTCGACCCCGCCGTACGCCGTGACCTGCCGGACTCCGTGCACGCCATGCGCGTCGCCACCCGCCGCCTGCGCAGCAGCTTCCGGTCGTACGCCAAGGTCCTGGACCGCGTCGTCACCGATCCCGTCGGCGCGGAGCTGAAGTGGCTGGCCGAGGAGCTGGGCGCGGGACGGGACCAGGAGGTGCTCGCCGAACGCCTCACGGCCGCCCTGGACGACCTGCCGCGCCCCCTCCTCGCCGGCCCGGTCCGCACCCGCCTGCGCACCTGGTCCCACGCCCGCCGCTCCGGCTCCCGCCGCCGCGTGCTCGCCGTGCTGGACGGCGAGCGCTACCTGGCCCTGCTGGGCGCGCTGGACGCCCTGATCGACGGCCCGCCGCTGCGCGGGGCCGCCGCCGGTGACCCCGGGAAGGTGCTCGACGGGACCGTGCGCCGAGAGGTCGAGCGTGTGTTCGGTCTCGTCCGGGAGGCCCTGGACGTCCCGCCCGGCGACGACCGCGACCTGGCCCTGCACGAGGCCCGCAAGAAGGCCAAGCGCGCCCGTTACGCGGCGGAGGCGGCGACCGCGGGCCCGCGCGACGACTTCGCGGAGCGGGTCCGCGACATGAAGGCCCTGCAGAGCCTGCTCGGCGAGCACCAGGACAGCGTCATGGCCCGGCTCGCCCTGCGCGAGGTGGCGGCCCAGGCCCACGCGGCCGGGGAGAGCTCCTTCACCTACGGCGTGCTGTACGGCCGGGAGGAGCGACGGGCGGCCCAGGCTGAGGCGGCGCTGCCGGAGGCGTACGAGACGATGTCGCGAGCCGCGTTACGCTAGATGGCCACCCCTGTCAGATCCGTAACGCTCACAAAGGTCCGCGAGATGCCTGCCGAAGTCGCTGCGACCGCAGAGTCTGTGTTCCCGCAGCTGGAAGCTCTGCTCCCGCACGTGCAGAAGCCGATCCAGTACGTCGGCGGAGAACTGAACTCCACCGTCAAGCCGTGGGAGTCCACCGACGTCCGCTGGGCGCTCATGTACCCCGACGCCTACGAGGTCGGACTGCCCAACCAGGGCGTCATGATCCTCTACGAGGTCCTCAACGAGCAGGAGGGCGTCCTCGCCGAGCGCACCTACAGCGTCTGGCCGGACCTGGAGGCGCTGATGCGGGAGCACGGCGTCCCGCAGTTCACGGTGGACAGCCACCGCCCGGTGAAGGCCTTCGACGTGTTCGGCCTCAGCTTCTCCACCGAGCTCGGCTACACGAACATGCTGACCGCGCTCGACCTCGCGGGCATCCCGCTGGAGTCGAAGGACCGTACGGTCGACGACCCGATCGTGCTGGCCGGCGGCCACGCCGCCTTCAACCCCGAGCCGATCGCCGACTTCATCGACGCGGCGGTCATCGGCGACGGCGAGCAGGCCGTGCTCGACATGACGCGGATCGTCCGCGAGTGGAAGGCGGAGGGCCGGCCGGGAGGCCGCGAGGAGGTCCTCCTCCGCCTCGCGAAGACCGGCTCGGTCTACATCCCGGCGTTCTACGACGTCGAGTACCTCCCCGACGGCCGCATCGCCCGCGTCGTGCCGAACCGGTCCGGCGTCCCGTGGCGCATCTCCAAGCACACGGTCATGGACCTCGACGAGTGGCCCTACCCCAAGCAGCCCCTCGTGCCGCTCGCCGAGACGGTGCACGAGCGCATGTCCGTGGAGATCTTCCGCGGCTGCACCCGCGGCTGCCGCTTCTGCCAGGCCGGCATGATCACCCGCCCGGTCCGCGAGCGCTCCATCACGGGCATCGGCGAGATGGTCGAGAAGGGCCTGAAGGCCACCGGCTTCGAGGAGGTGGGCCTGCTCTCCCTCTCCTCGGCGGACCACTCGGAGATCGGTGACGTCGCCAAGGGCCTCGCGGACCGCTACGAGGAAGACAAGATCGGCCTCTCGCTCCCGTCCACCCGTGTCGACGCCTTCAACGTCGACCTGGCCAACGAGCTGACGCGCAACGGCCGCCGCTCCGGTCTCACCTTCGCCCCCGAGGGCGGCTCCGAGCGCATGCGCAAGGTCATCAACAAGATGGTCTCGGAGGACGACCTGATCCGCACGGTCGCCACCGCCTACGGCAACGGCTGGCGCCAGGTGAAGCTGTACTTCATGTGCGGCCTGCCCACCGAGACCGACGAGGACGTGCTCCAGATCGCCGACATGGCGGCCAACGTCATCGCCAAGGGCCGCGAGGTCTCCGGCGCGGGCGACATCCGCTGCACGGTGTCGATCGGCGGCTTCGTCCCCAAGCCCCACACCCCCTTCCAGTGGGCCCCGCAGCTCTCCGCCGAGGAGACGGACGCCCGCCTGGAGAAGCTCCGCGACAAGATCCGCGGCGACAAGAAGTACGGCCGCTCCATCGGCTTCCGCTACCACGACGGCAAGCCCGGCATCGTCGAGGGCCTGCTCTCCCGCGGCGACCGCCGCATCGGCGCCGTCATCCGCGCGGTCTACGAGGACGGCGGCCGCTTCGACGGCTGGCGCGAGCACTTCAGCTACGACCGCTGGATGAACTGCGCCGACAAGGCCCTCGCCCCCTTCGGCGTGGACGTCGACTGGTACACGACCCGTGAGCGCTCCTACGAGGAGGTCCTGCCCTGGGACCACCTGGACTCCGGTCTCGACAAGGACTGGCTCTGGGAGGACTGGCAGGACGCCCTCGACGAGACCGAGGTCGAGGACTGCCGGTGGACGCCGTGCTTCGATTGCGGGGTGTGTCCCGCGATGGACACCTCCATCCAGATCGGCCCCACGGGCAAGAAGCTCCTGCCGCTGACGGTGAAGAAGCCGGCGACGGCCGGCTGACCGGGCGCACGAACCGGACGCGGGGCGCAACGCGCGGGGGGCTGGGAGCGTCCGGGTGAATATGGACCTCGAGAAACCGGCTGCCCGGAAGCAGCCAGCCCCAGCTCCCGCCGGCGCTCCCGCGGAGGGTTGCCTGGTCACCGCGATCCGGCTGCCCGTGCGGATCGTGGCGCTCGTGGTCGTCGTACCCGTCCGGCTGCTGTGGGACGCGCTGGTGGCCGTCGGGCGGGTGCTGCGGGACACCGTGCTGCGGCCGGCGGGGCGTGCGTTGCTGTGGGTGGGCAGGGCCCTGTTCGTCTGGCCGTGGGTGGCCCTGGGGCGGTACGTCCTCGTGCCGGTCGGCAAGGCGCTCGGGTGGCTCGGGTACGTCCTGCTCGTGGTGCCTGCCCGGTGGGTGTACCGACACGCGCTGACGCCCCTGGGGCGCGGGCTGGCGTGGCTGGGGCGGGTCCTCGTCGTCGTGCCCTCGGTGGGGCTGTACCGCTACGTACTGGCACCCGTCGGGCGCGGCATCGGGCTCACCCTGTACTGGACGGCACGCGTCCTGTTCGTCCTGCCCGCGCTCGCCCTCTGGCGGTGGATCCTCGTCCCCGCCGGCCGCGTGCTCGCCGTCATCGGCCGTGAGGTGCGGGACGCGCTGCGGCACGCCTGGCGGATCGCCGGGTACGTGTCGCGGGCCGTCGGCCGGTTCTTCGGCACCCTCCTCCGGTGGATCCTCGTCGAACCGGTGCGCTGGACCTACCGGAACGTGCTGACACCGGTCGGGCATGTGGTGCGGGACGTCGTCTGGCGGCCCGCGGCCGCCGCCGCACGCGCCGTGGGACGCGCCGCGCGCCAGGTGCTCGCCCCGGTGCGTGACTCCGTCCGCCGGGCCCGGGCCGACGTCCGGCGCCTGCTGCTCGGTGCGCCCGAGCGACCGGTGGGGCATCAAGAGGCGGCCCACAGGGAACCAGGACGCCCACAGGCACGTACTCTAGGTAGCAGTACGACCGCACTCACGAAGGACTGAGCGACACTGGGCAAGCGACAGCCCGAAGGCCCGCCGCCCGCACCGGTGGTGCAGCGCATCCGACTGCGCTACACCAAGCGCGGCCGCCTCCGGTTCACCAGCCACCGTGACTTCCAGCGCGCCTTCGAGCGTGCGTTGCGCCGCGCCGAGGTGCCCATGGCGTACTCGGCGGGGTTCACGCCGCACCCGAAGGTGTCGTACGCCAATGCCGCACCCACCGGCACGGGCAGTGAGGCGGAGTACCTGGAGATCGCGCTCACCGAAGCGCGCGATCCCGAGAAGCTGCGCGAGCTGCTCGACGAGTCGCTGCCCGCCGGGCTCGACATCGTGGACGCGGTGGAGGCCCGCACCCCGGGCCTCGCCGACCGGCTCACCGCCTCCGTGTGGGAACTGCGCCTCGACGGCGTGAGTCCCGAGGAGGCCGGGCGCGCGGTGGCGGCCTTCGAGGCGGCCGAGACCGTGGAGGTCGAGCGCCAGACCAAGAAGGGCATGCGGGCCTTCGACGCCCGCCCCGCCGTGGTGAAACTCGACGTGAGCCCGGAGACGCACGGTCCCCGGGCTGATAGGCCGACCGACCAGCCCTGTGCGATACTGCGGCTGGTTGTTCGGCACGTGACGCCTGCCGTACGACCCGACGACGTCCTGTCCGGTCTCCGCGCCGTGGCCGACCTGGCGCCGCCGGTCCCCGCAGCGGTGACCAGGCTGGCGCAGGGGCTGTTCGATGCAGGGGCCGGCACGGTGACCGACCCGCTCGCGCCCGACCGCGAGGCAGCGCCGCTCCTCGAGACGGCCGCTGCCGCCGCGACGGCGCCGGCGGTGGAAGGTCCCGCGTAGGGACGGACGTCACAGCGCCGCCCTCGGACTCGGGAGCCACCTGGGTCGGGCAGCGCACCGACCAGAAGACTTTCGCCAGGCCGTGCGTACATCGCGTACGGAACCGGCGAGACAGGACACGATGAGCTCCCGTGCGGCGCCCGCGTCCCGGACGGCGGCACCGCGCACCGCGCGAGCCGCGGACGTCACCGGCATCGCCGGACCGGGCGCGGCGCCCGGGAGCCTGACGGGAGAACCGCCCGCATGCTCGAACCGAACGAATCCACCGAGGGTTCCGACCACAACACCCCCAGCGACACCCTGCCGCCGCGCCGGCGCCGTCGTGCCGCGTCCCGCCCCGCGGGTCCGCCCGCGGCGGGCGACGGGACGCAGGCGGAGACCGTGAC
>NZ_JAVRHI010000024.1:0-5183 GCF_034105845.1 Streptomyces sp. CRN 30
CGACCTGGTCCGCGGCGCCATCGGCGCCATCGTCCTCGTCGACACCCGCCGCCTCGCCGACTGCTTCCCCGCCGTCGACTACTTCGAGAACAGCGGCCTGCCCTTCGTCATCGCCCTCAACGGCTTCGACGGCCAACAGCCGTACCAGCCCGACGAGGTCCGCGAGGCCCTGCAGATCGGCCCCGACACCCCGATCATCACGACCGACGCCCGCCACCGCGCCGACGCCAAGAGCGCCCTCATCACGCTCGTGGAGCACGCGCTGATGGCCCGCCTGCGGTAGGGCTCCGCGGAGGGCGGCCAAGTCGGCCGAACGTGACGGGAGTTGCCGTCGGCAAACCGGTGCCGGCTGTGTCGTTTGACACGGCCGGCACCGGTGTTCATAACGTTTCGACAGAGAAATGCGCCGACACGGCCACGCGTCGCGGTCGCGCGGTGTCGCTGTGCACACGCTAACCCCGCCTTCTGCCCCGCCTCACTCCTTATGACCGTTTTATTCGAGGCTTACATCACGTGTAATCGGCGCCGACTGATGTTTGGAAGAGCGCGGGCGCACATGCTGGAATGCCTGAACTGCCCAATGGTCGAAGACGTATTCAGGGCTTGGAGACACCCGCGGCACGACGTAGGTGCCGGCGCCGAGAGGTTGTTGGTCGAGTGAGGCGAAGCAAGAGCGGTCCCGAGCCGGCGGCGCGGGACAACTTCACCCCGCCGCGCGGGGCGGCACCCGCGAACACGTCCGGCCCCGCGCCGACGGGCACTCCCGCGTCCAGCGGCAGCCGCTTCTCCCCGCGCAACTGGCGGGTGCCGACCCGGCTGAACGCCATCCTGCTCATCCCCGTGCTCGTGGGCCTGGTGATGGGCGGTTTCCAGGTGAAGGGCTCGATCGACACCTGGCGGGAGGCCGAGGACGCGGAGAGCACCGCCCGCCTCGTGCGCGCCTCGCTGGCCTACGCGAACGCCCTCTACGTCGAGCGCGACATCACCGCCGCCCCGCTGCTCGAGGGCAAGGGGCGGGAGGACAAGACGGTCACCGAGGCCTACGCGGCGACCGACGAGGCCGCCGACGCCTTCGACGCCGCCGCCCGGCAGATGCCGTCGAAGCCGGGCCTCGAGCGCCGTCTGCAGCTGTTCCGCGACGTCGAGCCCCAGCTCGAGTCGCTGCGCACCGACGCGTACACCTCGAAGCTGACCGGTGTGCAGACCGAGGAGGGCTATCTCGAGGTCTCGCACCCCCTGACCGAGTTCGCCAACGAGCTCGGTCTCGGTCTCGGCACCGGCAACGTCACCAGCTACGGCCGCACGGTCTACGCGATGACGCTCACCAAGTCCGCGCTGTCGCTGCAGCGCTCGATCGGCATGCACATGCTGGTCAAGCCCGGCCCCGGCGACGGCAGCCTCGCCAGCCAGCGCGTCGCGCTCTCCTCCTACGCCTACCTGGAGAACATCGGCGTCCAGGAGTACCTGGGCGGCGGTACCGAGGCCGACGCGCAGCGGCTCCGGGAGGAGGAGGCCAAGGTCAAGTCCGCCGGCGAGGAGCTCGCCGGGCAGGCCGCGGCCGACGCCGCCGCAAGCGGCGAGGAGTACACGCCCCCGCCGTCCGAGCCCACGGAGATGATCGCCGCCCTCGCCGGGCTGGACTCCACCGAGCCCGCGGCCCGGGCCGCGCTCGCCGAGGACGGCATCACCGCGCAGAACTGGTGGGCGGTCAACACCCTGAAGTTCGACGCCTACCGCGCGATCGAGTCGGACATGGCCGACTCGGCCGTGGACGAGGCCGCGACCATCGCCGACGACGCGCGGACGGCCGCCGTGATCACCGGCGCCGTCGTCGTGCTCGCCCTGCTCCTCGCGTTCATCGTCGCCGGGCGCATGGCGCGCCAGATGAGCCGCTCGATGCGCCAGCTGCGCAGCGCGGCCTTCAGCGTCGCCGAGCAGCGCCTGCCCACGCTGGTCGACCAGCTCTCGCGCACCGACCCCGGCCGCGTGGACACCCGTGTCGCCCCCATCCCGATCCACTCCACGGACGAGATCGGCGAGGTCGCCCGCGCCTTCGACCAGGTGCACCGCGAGGCCGTCCGGCTCGCCGCCGAGCAGGCCATGCTGCGGGGCAACATCAACGCGATCTTCACCAACCTCTCCCGCCGCAACCAGTCCCTGATCGAGGGCCAGCTGACCCTCATCACCGACCTGGAGAACAACGAGGCGGACCCGGACCAGTTGGAGGCCCTCTTCCGGCTGGACCACCTCGCGACCCGCATGCGCCGCAACGGCGAGAACCTCCTCGTCCTCGCCGGCGAGGAGCCCGGCCGCCGCTGGGACCAGCCGGTGCCGCTGGTCGACGTGTTGCGCGCCGCCTCCTCCGAGGTGGAGCAGTACGAGCGCATCGAGCTGACCGGCGTCCCGGAGGCCGAGATCCACGGCCGCGCCGTGACCGACCTGGTGCACCTCCTCGCCGAGCTGCTGGAGAACGCCACCACGTTCTCCTCCCCGCAGACCAAGGTGCGGGTGACGGCGACCCGGCTGCCCGACGGCCGGATCATGATCGAGATCCACGACAAGGGCATCGGCCTGACCGCCGAGGACTTCGCGGACATCAACCACAAGCTGGCCAACCCGCCGACCGTGGACGCCGCGATCTCGCAGCGCATGGGTCTGTTCGTGGTCGGCCGGCTGTCCGACCGGCACGGCATCCGCGTCCAGCTGCGCCCCTCCGGCGAGACGGCGGGCACCACGTCCCTCGTCATGCTCCCGGACGTCATCACCCACGGTGGCGGCGGCGACCAGCAGGCGCCGCAGGCGGGCGAGTTCACGGTCTCGCAGATCATCCCCGAGCAGCAGGCACCGCAGCCCCAGGCCCCGCTGCGCACAGCCGCGGAGCTCGGTTTCGACGACAGCCGCTACTCCGAGGCCCCGGGCGACCCCCGCGGACTGGACCCCGTCGGCCGCTCCCTGATGCGGGAGAACCGCCGGGCGGCCCTGGAGGCCCAGACCCACCACGAGCGGCCCGCGGACGGCCCGGACTCCCCCGAGGCGCCGGCGTACGGCGACGGCTTCGAGGCGGGCCCGCCGGGTCACGGCACCGGGCGGACCGGCTACCCGGACCAGCAGCAGAACTACGACCAGCGGCAGGGCTACGACCAGCAGGCGGAGTACGGCCGGCAGCCGGCGTACGAGGAGCCGCAGCAGCCCGCGTACGGCGACACCTACTTCCCCTCGAACGGCTCCCTGCCGCAGGGCGAGTCCTTCTCCGCGGGCGCCGGTTACCCCGAGCCCACCTATGGGGAGCCCGGCCGGGACGAGCGCGCCGGGACGCCCGCGGGCGCGCCGGAGTCGTATCCCGCCTTCCAGGAGCCGTCCTACCAGGACGACTGGTCGCAACAGGGCGGCTACCAGAGCGAGTACCGCCCGGAGTACGCTCCGCAACCGGAAACTTCGCAGGCCGCTGACGTGACGGAGGCGGACCGCGTAGGCTTCGACCGTCCGGGACCGGCTCCCTCCGCCGTCCACGAGCTGACCGACGCGGGCCTGCCCCGCCGCGGCACCCCCGCGAACGGCGCCTCCGACGAGCAGCACGTGACGCAGGACCCGGCGGCCACGGAGCCGGAGGGCGACTGGCGCTCCGCGAACGACGCGCGGTGGCAGCAGGCCTCCCAGCTCCGGAAGCCGAAGGCGGGCGGGGTGACCTCCTCCGGCCTGCCGCGGCGGGTGCCCAAGGCCAATCTGGTCGAGGGGACCGCCGCATCGACCCCGCAGGGAGGCCCACAGGTCTCCCGCGCCCCCGAGGACGTCCGGGGCAGGCTGAGCAACCTGCGCCGGGGTGTCCAGCGGGGACGCAACGCAGGCAGTGAACCGAACGGCCAGGCCACGAGGAACGACCACAGTGGTCCTGACAGCACCTACGACCAGGAGCGTTAGTGTGAGCCCGATGAGCCAGGCGGCACAGAACCTGAACTGGTTGATCACCAACTTCGTGGACAACACCCCGGGGGTGTCCCACACGGTGGTGGTCTCCGCCGACGGACTCCTTCTGGCGATGTCCGAAGGCTTCCCGCGCGACCGTGCCGACCAGCTCGCGGCCGTCGCCTCCGGTCTGACCTCGCTGACCGCCGGTGCCTCGCGCATCTTCGAGGGCGGCAGCGTGAACCAGACGGTGGTGGAGATGGAGCGCGGCTTCCTCTTCATCATGGCCGTCTCGGACGGATCGTCGCTCGCGGTCCTCGCCCACCCGGAGGCGGACATCGGTCTCGTCGGGTACGAAATGGCCCTCCTGGTCGACCGCGCCGGCACGGTCCTGACCCCCGATCTGCGTGCGGAGCTACAAGGCAGCCTTCTCAACTAACAGACAGACGGTGCGTTTTGGCGCCCCGTGGCCGTAAGGTTTCGGGACGCGGCTTCCACAGCGTCGGGACCCGGCACAGTCGGAGGAGGAGAAAACGTGACAACACCCCCAGGCGGTCCGTCTTCGGACAACTGGTCCTACGGCCCTGGCCAGGGTCAGGGTCACGGCGACCGGAACCGGTACGACTTCCCCTCCACGCCCAGCCCGCACCAGCCGTACGGACACCCCGGCCCCCAGGGGCCGGGACCGTACGACCAGCCGCAGGCTCCCCGCATCCAGCCTGTGCAGCCGCAACGCCGCACCCACGAACCGGCGCCCGCAGGGGCGTCCAGCAATCCCCTGGTGCGCCCGTACGCCATGACGGGCGGTCGCACCAGGCCCCGCTACCAGCTCGCCATCGAGGCGCTGGTGCACACCACCGCGCAGCCGCACCAGATGCAAGGGCAACTGCCCGAGCACCAGCGGATCTGCAACCTGTGCCGAGAGATCAAGTCGGTCGCCGAGATCTCGGCGCTGCTGACCATTCCCCTCGGTGTGGCCAGGATCCTCGTCGCCGACTTGGCGGAGGCGGGCCTGGTCGCCATTCATCAGCCCGGCGGCGACGAGAACGCCGGCGGCCAGCCAGACGTGACACTGCTCGAAAGGGTGCTCAGTGGACTTCGCAAGCTCTAGCGGAGGGCCGGTTTCTCCTAGTCGCTCCACCACCTCCGCGAAGATCGTGGTGGCCGGCGGCTTCGGCGTGGGCAAGACCACGTTCGTCGGCGCCGTGTCGGAGATCAACCCGCTGCGCACCGAGGCCGTCATGACATCCGCGTCCGCGGGCATCGACGACCTCACCCAC
>NZ_JAVRHI010000025.1:0-5622 GCF_034105845.1 Streptomyces sp. CRN 30
GGGGGGCGGGGGGGGGGGGGGGCGGGGGGGCGGGGGTGCCGGGGTGCCGGGGTGCCGGGGTGCGTGGCTGTGCGATGCCGCGCGGTGTCGCGTCGGGTCAGGTGAGCGCCGCGCGGCGACGGTTCGCGTACCAGACGAGCCCCGCGGTGGCCGCCGCGGCCCCTATCGCGGCGGCCGCGACCAGCGCCGGACGGGGCGGCACCGAGAAGCCGGGGATGCGCTGCTTCAGCCGGACCGGCCGGTGGAAGTCGAGGATCGGCCACTCACGCGCGAGTGCCTCGCGGCGCAGCGCGCGGTCCGGGTTGACCGCGTGCGGCCGGCCGACCGCCTCCAGCATCGGCAGGTCGGTGGCCGAATCGCTGTAGGCGTAGCAGCGGGCCAGGTCGTACCCCTCGTCGGCCGCCAGCTCCCGGATCGCCTCCGCCTTCGTCGGGCCGTACGCGTAGTACTCCACCTCCCCCGTGAAGCAGCCGTCGTCGCCGACCACCATGCGTGTGGCCACCACGCGGTCGGCGCCGAGGAGCGCGCCGATCGGCTCGACGACCTCCGCGCCCGAGGTGGAGACGATGACCACGTCGCGGCCGGCGGTGTGGTGCTCCTCGATCAGTGACGCGGCCTCGTCGTAGATGATCGGGTCGATCAGGTCGTGCAGCGTCTCGGCGACGAGCTCCTTGACCAGCTGTACGTTCCAGCCGCGGCAGAGCGCGGACAGGTAGTTACGCATCCGCTCCATCTGGTCGTGGTCCGCGCCGCCCGCGAGGAAGACGAACTGGGCATATGCGGTACGCATGACAGCCCTGCGGTTGATCAGGCCGCCTTGGTAGAACGACTTGCTGAACGTCAGCGTGCTCGACTTCGCAATGACCGTCTTGTCCAGGTCAAAGAAGGCCGCGGTACGGGGCAAGGAGTGGTTTTCCACGACCCCGAGCATAGGCGCAGCCCATTCGGCGTAAGGTGGGGCGTGTGGGTTTGCCTGAGAAGGCTCTCGGGTACACCATGGAAGTCACGGATCGTTCGCGACCGTGCTAACCCGGTCCGACTCCTCCCCCCCCGAGTCGGCCGTGGAGACGACCCCCGCTCTCCCCCCCGGCGGGGGTCGTCGCATGTCCGGGTGGGTTTTCGCCGGTGTCGCGTCTCCCGGCGACTGTCTTCCTCCGATCTTCCCCGCCCCTACCGCTTGATCACTGCTCGTCACTTTCAGTAGCCGTCGGGCTGCTCTGCGGAGGGCGTCGGACCGCCCCCGCGCGCGCCTCCGACTGCCCTGGGGAAGCCGTACGGCGAGTGCGCGGGCCTCACCGGTATGGGTGACGTCGATATTCACAATCGTCGAGTTGTCCACAGTTATCGACCAAGATCCACACGATTTCCCGGTTCGCTGCACCGTGATTCCAACGCGTCCCGCTCGCGGCCGAGTTCCGGCCGCTTCCGTTTGTCGGGCGCCTGCACGGCCGGTTTTCGTCGGCCACTCATATGAAGGCCGGTTGCCGGTTCTTCACACGTAAGGGAATCGCGGGCTCCGAAGGGCGCGCGAGACACCGCGAAGGGGGACACACCATGACCGCGAGGGTCGTGCACGAACCGCCGTCCGCGAGCGGAGGGCCACCAGGGGGACCACTGATCCTCACCGAGGATCCCGCTCTCCTCGACGACCTGCTGCGCCTGTGCGCGGCGGCGGGCGCCACACCCGAGGTGCACCCCACGGTGCCCGAGCGGCGCGGCGGCTGGGAGAGCGCACCGCTGATCCTGGTGGGTGACGACGCCGCGCGGCGGGTACGGGGCACTCCGCGCCGTCGCGGAGTGGTGCTGGTCGGCCGGGACCAGGACGACCCGGGTGTGTGGCAGAGCGCCGTCGAGATCGGCGCCGACCACGTCCTGATGCTGCCCGACGGCGAGCAGTGGCTGGTCGACCGCATCGCCGACGTCGTCGAGGGTGTCGGCCGGCCCGCGCTCACGGTGGGCGTCATCGGCGGCCGGGGCGGCGCCGGTGCCTCCACCCTGGCCTGCGCGCTCGCCGTCACCGCCGCGCGGGAGGGACTGCGGACCCTGCTGGTGGACGCCGATCCGCTCGGCGGCGGACTGGACGTACTGCTCGGCGGCGAGACGACGGAGGGACTGCGCTGGCCCGCGTTCGCCGCGTCGCGCGGCCGGGTGGGCGGCGGCGCCCTGGAGGAGTCGCTGCCCGCGCTGCACTCGCTGCGGGTCCTCAGCTGGGACCGCGGCGACTGTGTCGCAGTACCGCCGCAGGCCGTCCGCGCGGTGCTCGCCGCGGCCCGGCGGCGGGGCGGAGCGGTCGTCGTCGACCTGCCCCGCCGGGTCGACGAGGGGGTGGCCGAGATCCTTGCCCAACTGGATCTCGGGGTGCTGGTCGTGCCCGCCGAACTGCGGGCGGTGGCCGCGGCGAGCCGGGTCGCCGCCGCCGTCGGGCTGGTCCTGCGCGACCTCAGGGTGGCGGTACGCGGGCCGTACGCGCCGGGACTCGACGATCGCGAAGTGGCCCGCTTGCTCGGCCTGCCCTTGGTCGGCGAGGTCCCCGCCGAACCCGGCCTGCTGCGCGCGACCGAGGACAGGGAACCGCCCGGAGCCGCGGCCAGGGGACCGCTGGCGCGGTTCGGCCGCCACTTCTGGGAGGGGGCGCTGGCGGAGGTGGGGAGCGGATGAGGGCTTCCCGCGGTGGCACTGCTTCCCGCGGTGGCACTGCTTCCCACGGTGGTGGGGCTCTCCACGGTGGTGGGGCTTCCCACGGTAATGGGGCTCTCCACGGCGATAGGACTCCCCACGGCGGTGGCGGCAGGGAAGAGGTGGCACCGCGCGGTGCGTCGGCCGTCGGTGAGTGGGACCCGGGGATGCCGGCGGGGCTGCTCGACGGAGTACGGCGACGGCTCGCCGAGAGCGGGGCGGATCCGACGCCCGCCCAGGTCGCACGGGCCCTGCGCGAGCACGGACGCGTGCTCGGCGACGCCGAGGTGCTCGGCACCGCCGAACGGCTGCGGTCCGAACTGGTCGGCAGCGGACCGCTGGAGCCGCTGCTCGCCGACCCGGCGGTGACCGACGTACTGGTGTCGGCCCCCGACCGGGTCTGGGTGGACCGGGGCGGCGGACTGGAACTGACGCCCGTGTCCTTCACGGACGCCGGAGCGGTACGGCGGCTCGCGCAACGGCTCGCCGCCGTCGCCGGACGCCGGCTCGACGACGCCCGGCCGTGGGTGGACGCGCGGCTGCCCGACGGCACCCGGCTGCACGCGGTGCTCCCCCCGGTGGCCGTCGGCTGCGCCTGTCTGTCACTGCGGGTGGTACGGCCGCGGGCGTTCACGCTGGACGAACTGGTCGCGGCGGGCACCGTGCCGCCGGGCGGGGACCGGGTGCTGCGGGCGCTGGTGCGGGCCCGGCTGTCGTTTCTCGTCAGCGGCGGTACGGGCAGCGGCAAGACGACGCTGCTGAGCGCCTTGCTCGGGCTCGTCGGCACCGGTGAGCGGATCGTGCTCGCCGAGGACTCGGCGGAACTGCGCCCGGACCACCCGCACGTCGTCCGCCTGGAGGCCCGGCCGGCCAACCAGGAGGGCGCGGGTCTGGTGACCCTGGAGGACCTGGTGCGCCAGGCGCTGCGGATACGGCCGGACCGGCTGGTCGTGGGGGAGGTGCGCGGGCCGGAGGTGGTGCATCTCCTGGCGGCTCTCAACACCGGCCACGAGGGCGGTTGCGGCACGGTCCATGCCAACGCCGCGGCGGATGTCCCGGCCCGTCTGGAGGCGCTCGGCACGGCCGCCGGGCTCGACCGGGCCGCACTCCACAGCCAACTGGCCGCGGCCCTGTCGGTGGTCCTGCACCTCGTGCGCGACCGGACCGGGCGGCGGCGTATCGCGGAGGTGCGGGTGCTGGAGAGGGACCCGTCCGGCCTGGTGCGGACGGTGCCCGCACTGAGGTGGGGGACGGAGGCGTTCGTGCGGGAGCGGGGGTGGGAGCGGCTGGAGGAACTGCTGGCGGCGGGCGGCGCGGAGGACGACACCGACCGAGGGCCGGGACCGGGACCGGGCGCGGGCGACGGGGATGACGGGGCTGCCTGGGGCCGTGGAGATAAGTGGGATGAGGGGAAATGAGCGGGATGGGTGAGGTGGTGACGGCTGCGGGGCTGGTGTGCTGCGGGGTCGCGGGATGGCTGGCGAGCGAGCGGTACGGCGGTGCGCGGCGGGCGCGGCTGTTGCTTGCGGGCACCGGAGCAGGGGGCCACGGGGACGGGACGCCGGGACGGTGCGGAGTGCCGGACGTGGACCCCTGGTCGGCGCGAGTCCCGCGTCGGCTGCGGTGGCCGCCGCTGGGGCGGTTGGGGGTCGGGGGGCGTGGCGTCGGGTGGCGTGGCGTCAGGTGGCGTGGAGTTGAGCGGCCGGGCGTCGAGTGGTGGTTGCCGGTGGCCGGGCTGGTGCTCGCCGTGCTGGGTGCGTCGGTGGTGCCGCTCGTGCCGGCAGCGGTCGGAGTTCCGGTGCTGCGCGGTGCCCGGCTGGCCGGTCGGGCACGGCGGGACCGGGAGCGGCGCCAGGACGCGGTGATCGCGCTGTGCGCGTCTCTCGCCGGGGAAGTACGGGCGGGGCGGCAACCGGGCGAGGCGTTGCTGTGGGCGGCTCGGGAGAGCGAAGTACTCGCCGAAGGGCCGTCGGTGCGGCCTGTGCGGCCTGTGCGGCCTGTGCGGCCTGTGCGGACCGCGTGGCCGGGGAGGGGACCGCAGGGTGTGTCGCCGGTGTCGCTGGTGTCCCCGGTGCCGCCGGTGTCCCCGCTCTCGGCCGTGCTGGCGGCGGCGCGGTTCGGCGGGGACGTCCCGGACGCGCTCGCGACGGCGGCACGGCAGCCGGGTGCCGAAGGATTGCGGGGCCTGGCCGCGTGCTGGCGGGTGGCCGTCGACCAGGGCGCGGGTCTCGCGGCGGGACTGGACCGGTTGGCGGGTGCGTTGCGGGCCGAGCGGGACCGGCGGGCCGACCTGCGCGCCCAGTTGGCGGGGGCCCGTGCGACGGCCGTGATGCTGGCCGGTCTCCCCGTCGTGGGCCTGCTGTTCGGCGTGGCCATGGGCGCCGACCCGTTACGTGTCCTGCTGCACAGCGGGGCTGGGCTGGGCTGCCTGCTCGTCGGCGGAGCGCTGGAGGGACTGGGGATGTGGTGGGTGGCAGAGATCGTGCGGCGGGCGGAGGCAGAGACATGAACGGGGAACTTGTCCACAGGCTGGGGGCGACCGTGGGGACGCTGCTGCTGGCCGGATGGTCGGCACGGTGGGCGTACGTGGCGCGGCGCGAGCGGCGAGCACGGCACCGGCGCACCGCGCTGATGCTTCCCGAGCGGGCGCGTGAGCCCCTACGTGTGCCCCCGCGGGTCGACATACGCCGCACCGCACGCGCGTGGCTCCCCCTGGTGGGCACTGTAGGGGCGGGCTGGGCGCTGATCGGCGGCGTCACCGGGGTCCTGGCGGGCGCGGTCGTCGCGGCCGGGCTGCGGTGGTGGCACCGGCGGCGGCCTGCGACGGACGCGACCGCGCGGGACGACGGAGCGTCGGCCGCACGGCAGCTCCCCCTCGCGGCCGACCTGCTGGCGGCCTGCATCGCGGCGGGGGCCGGTCCGGTGCCGGCCGCCCGTGCCGTGGGC
>NZ_JAVRHI010000026.1:0-5093 GCF_034105845.1 Streptomyces sp. CRN 30
GCCACCGCGTCCGCCGCCCAGGAAGCCTCCGGGAGCGACGGCAAGATCAGCATCCCGGACGGCATCAAGGACAAGCTCAAAGAGCACGGTATCGACGTCGACAAGTGGCGCGACGGCGCCTGGAAGAACTGGGACAGGGACGACTGGCTGCGCGAGGCCGAGGATTTCGTCAACCCGATCATCCAGGACCTGTGGGACCCCGACCGGATGCGTGAGGCGGAGGAGCCGGCGAAGGAGGTCGACGAGAGCGACCTCACGGGTGACCAGGGGGTGACCGATCCGACGCCGGCCCCCGTACAGGCCCGGGCCGTGCCGACGGGGTACCACGACAGCGTGCCCGAGGCGGGCAAGGTCTTCTTCGACACTCCCCAGGGCACGAGCGTCTGCTCGGCGACGGTGGTCCAGGACCCGGCCAATCCCGGCAGGTCGAACATGGTGTGGACCGCCGGCCACTGCGTGCACGCGGGCAAGTCGGGTGGCTGGTACCGCAACATCGCGTTCGTGCCCTCGTACAACGACGGCGGGATGACCGCCGCGGAGCTGGAGGGCGCCACGAAGGGGGAGGTCGCTCCCTACGGCGTCTGGTGGGCCGACTGGGCGCAGTCCTCGGACCAGTGGATCGAGCAGGGCGGCCAGACCGGCGGTGACGGCGCGTCGTACGACTTCGCGGTCATCCACGTGACGCCGGAGGAGGGCGACGGCAAGTCGCTGCAGGAGACGGTCGGTGCGGCGCTCCCCGTCGACTTCGCCGCGCCCGCCGTGCCGGAGGTGGAGAGCATCACCGCGACCGGGTACCCGGCGGCGGCGCCGTTCGACGGCCAGACGATGTACCAGTGCACGGACGCACCCGGCCGGCTGTCGCTCGCCGTGTCGGACCCGACCATGTACCGCATCGGCTGCACCATGACCGGCGGCTCGTCCGGCGGCGGCTGGGTGGCGACCGGCTCGGACGGCGAGCCCGCGCTGGTGTCCAACACCTCGATCGGCCCCGTGAGCGCGGGCTGGCTGGCGGGCCCGCGGCTGGGCGCGGAGGCCAAGGGCGTGTACGAGACGGTGAGCGAGAAGTTCGCCGGCCGGTGACGGGCGCGGGCGGCCGTACGCGCCCGCCCGTCCGTCCACCGCGGAAGGCCCGCCCCCCGAGCTGAGTGGGGGCGGGCCTTCCGCGTGCTGCGTTCGACGGATCAGACCGCCGGCGCGGGTACGTACGGCGCCAGGTCCGCGGCCAGCTCCTCGTGGACGCGCACCTTGAGCAGGGTGCCCTCCGCGGTGTGCTCCTCGGAGATCACCTCACCCTCCTCGTGGGCGCGGGCTACCAGCTTGCCCAGCGTGTACGGCACGAGCGCCTCGAGCTCGACCGAGGGCCGGGGCAGCTCGTTGTCGATCAGTGCGAGCAGCTCGTCGATGCCCTGGCCGGTACGGGCCGAGACCGCGAGGGCGCGCTTCTCGATCCGCAGCAGCCGCTGGAGCGTCAGCGGGTCGGCCGCGTCGGCCTTGTTGATCACCACGATCTCGGGTACGCCGGTGGCGCCGACGTCCCGGATCACCTCGCGCACGGCGGCCAGCTGCTCCTCCGGGTCCGGGTGCGAGCCGTCCACCACGTGCAGGATCAGGTCGGAGTCGCCGACCTCCTCCATCGTGGAGCGGAACGCCTCGACCAGGTGGTGCGGCAGGTGCCGGACGAAGCCGACGGTGTCCGCCAGCGTGTACAGCCGCCCGCTCGGGGTCTCGGCCCGTCGGACGGTCGGGTCGAGGGTCGCGAACAGCGCGTTCTCGACCAGCACGCCCGCGCCCGTGAGGCGGTTGAGCAGCGAGGACTTGCCGGCGTTGGTGTAGCCCGCGATGGCGACCGAGGGCACCTTGTTGCGCCGGCGCTCCTGGCGCTTGATCTCGCGGCCGGTCTTCATCTCCGCGATCTCCCGGCGCATCTTCGCCATCTTCTCGCGGATCCGCCGCCGGTCCGTCTCGATCTTGGTCTCACCGGGACCACGGGTGGCGAGGCCGCCGCCCTTGCCGCCGCCCATCTGCCGGGACAGCGACTGGCCCCAGCCGCGCAGCCTCGGCAGCATGTACTGCATCTGGGCGAGCGCCACCTGTGCCTTGCCCTCCCGGGACTTGGCGTGCTGGGCGAAAATGTCCAGGATCAGGGCCGTACGGTCGATGACCTTGACCTTGACGACGTCCTCGAGGTGGATCAGCTGGCCGGGGCTGAGCTCACCGTCGCAGATCACGGTGTCCGCGCCGGACTCCAGGACGATGTCCCGCAGTTCGTCGGCCTTGCCGGAGCCGATGTAGGTCGCCGCGTCGGGCTTGTCGCGGCGCTGGATGACGCCGTCGAGCACGAGCGCGCCCGCGGTCTCCGCGAGGGCGGCCAGTTCGGCCAGCGAGTTCTCCGCGTCCCGCGCGGTTCCCGAGGTCCAGACGCCCACGAGGACGACGCGCTCCAGCCGGAGCTGCCGGTACTCGACCTCGGTGACGTCCTCGAGTTCGGTGGAGAGGCCGGCGACGCGGCGCAGGGCCGCGCGCTCGGAGCGGTCGAACTGGTCGCCGTCCCGCGTTCCGTCGATGTCGTGGCTCCAGGCGACGTCCTCTTCCATCAGGGCATCGGCTCGAAGACCGTCGGGGTAGCTCTGCGCGATGACACTCTGTGCGGCCTGGGAAGGGGAAGAAGAGGAGGTCATTGGTTCCTTAACGTCGGTGGGAAGCGAATGCGGCGACGGATGTGTGGACCGTCACCGGTGACAACGTCCTGGTACCCCGGGAGATTCCCGGAATCGCCCCGCGAGGGCCGGGCCGGGTCGCCGACCTGACGATGGTCGCACGGCACGGCCCGTCCCGGCACCGTGTTATTCCCGTCCGCGCCGGTCCGTCACCTCGGTCCCGCGCGGAGCCGCCCGGCCGCCGGCCTTCCCCGCCGCCCCCGCATCCTCCACCGGCGCGGTCTTCCAGTCAGGGTGCCCCGGCATCGCCGGCGTCCGCTCCTCGAACAGCCAGGCACGGAAGAAGGCGTCCAGGTCGCGGCCGGCCATGACGGAGGCCAGTTCCACGAAGTCGCGCGTGCCGGCCGTCCCGTCGCGGTGGAGCGACACCCACGCGCGTTGCAGGCGCTCGAACGCGGAGCCGCCGATCTCCTGGCGGAGGGCGTACAGGACCAGCGCGGCACCGTCGTAGACGTTGGGCCGGAAGATGGCGCCCTTCTTGCCGATCTCCGGTGCCTTGATGGCCGCCGGCGGTCCTCCGGCGGCGCGCCAGCGGTCGGAGGCGCCGTAGGCCAGCTTCATGCGCTCCTCGAGGGTCCTGCCGCCCTTCTCCTCGGTGTACAGGGCCTCGTACCAGGTGGCGTGGCCCTCGCTGATCCACAAGTCGGACCAGGTGCGCGGGCTGACGCTGTTCCCGAACCACTGGTGCGCCAGCTCGTGCACCATGACCGACTCGACGTACCACCTGGGGAACTCGGGCCGGGTGAAGAGTTCGCGCTCGAAGAGGGAGAGCGTCTGGGTCTCCAGTTCGAAGCCCGTCCGCGCGTCGGCGACCAGCAGGCCGTACGTCTCGAAGGGGTACTGGCCGACCTTGTCCTCCATCCAGGCGATCTGGCCGGGGGTTTCGCCGAGCCACCGTTCCAGTGTGCCGCGGTGCTCCGTGGGGACCACGTCACGAACGGGCAGCCCGTGCGGTCCGGAGCGGTGCAGCACCGTGGAGCGGCCGATCGCGATCTGGGCGAGCTCGGTGGCCATGGGGTGCTCGCTGCGGTAGGTCCACGTCGTCGACTTGGTGGCGTGGCCCTCGCCGGCGGGCAGACCGTTGGCCACGGCGAGGTGGCCCTCGGGCGCGGTCACCCGGATGGTGAACATCGCCTTGTCGGAGGGGTGGTCGTTGCAGGGGAACACCGTGTGGGCGGCGTCGGCCTGGCCCGCCACGACCAGTCCGTCCCGGGTACGGATCCAGCCGCTGTCCCGGCCCCCGGCGGGGGCGGGGTGGCTGGTGTGCCGCACGGTGACGCGTACCGTGCCGCCCTTGGTGAGCGGCTGCCCCGGGGTGACGACCAGGTCCTCCCCCGCGGTGGTGAACGTGGCGGGGGCGCCGTCGACCTCGACGGAGCCGACCTCGCCGTGGGCGAAGTCGAGGTTGAGGTGCTCCAGCTCGGCCGTCGTCCGCGCCACGATGGTGGTGACGGCGGTGAGCGGCTCGCTGTTGGTGCCGGAGTAGGCGAAGGCGAGGTCGTACGACGTGACGTCGTACCCCGGGTTCCCGAGGTGGGGGAAGAGCCGGTCGCCCACGCCGAGGGGCACGGCCGGCGGGGGCGCGCTCGCGGCGATCAGACAGACGGAGACGGCGGAGGCGACGAGGGCCGCCTTGCCGCGGCGGCGGATGCGGGGGGCCGTCGGAACCGCCTGGGCGCCACGGGTCCTGGGTCGGGGTGTGAGCAGCATGGACCACGGCTATCAGCGCGCCCGCGCGCCGCGGTGCCGACGCGCGACGAGCCCACCCGAACGGACGTCGGCGACGGCCGCCGTCGCGGCGGACGCCCGTGCCCCACGCGCGCGCGTGCCGTACGCCCGGCGGCTTCCCCGAGGATCCCGGCGACCGTCCGCCGGCGGCTACTTCGCGGCCGCGGCGTGGTGCTGGGCGCGGCCCACGTCGTAGACGCCCGCGACGTCGCGCATCGCGCGCATCAGGGCCGGGAGGTGGGCGGCGTCCGGGAGCTGCAGGGTGTAGGTGTGGCGGACGCGCTGCTGGGTGGGGGGTTCGACGGTGGCGGAGACGATCTCCACGCCTTCCAGGGCGATGGCCTCGGTCAGGTCGGCGAGGAGGTGGGGCCGCTGGAAGGATTCGGCGACCAGCGTGACGCGGCACTCCGCGGTGTCGCCCCAGGCCACTCCGACCTCCGCACGCTCCGCGGTCCGCATGCGCGCCACCGAGGCGCATTCCGCGCGGTGGACGGTGACCACTCCCCCGCGTACCAGGAAGCCGGTGATCTCGTCGGGCGGGACGGGCGTGCAGCACCGCGCGAGCCGGACACCGGCGCCCGGCCGGTCGACGACGACGCTCTCGGACGCCGGACGCCGGGCGGGCGCGTCCGGCGCGCGCCGCGCGGT
>NZ_JAVRHI010000027.1:0-10198 GCF_034105845.1 Streptomyces sp. CRN 30
CGCCGGGCGTCGCTTCGGCGGTGGGCGCCGGCTCGGTGGTGGGCGTCGCCTCGGTGGTGGGCGCCGGCTCGGTGGTGGCGGTGAACGGGGTCGCCGGGTCGGAGGCGGGGGCGGGTGCCGGGGCGTCGGTGGGTGGGGTCGCCGGGGCATCTCCGGTCACCGGGGCGTCGGTGGGTGGGGTCGCCGGAGCATCCCCGGTCGCCGGGGCATCTCCGGTCGCCGGGGCATTCCCGGGCAACGGAGCGGCCCCGGGCAACGGAGCGGCCGGCGTCGGTGTCGGGTCCTCGGCGGGTTTCCGATCCGGGGCGGAGCCCGGGGCGGGCCACGGCCCGCGACCGGTCGCCGCCAGTTGGCGTGCCGTGTCCGGGCTGACCGACGCGAACGCCTCCCCGTGCGCCCCGCTCTCCGTGCCGTCCGCCGCCGGGGTGAGGGCGGGGAACTCACCCGGGGAGCGGCCCGCCCGCTCCTCGATCAGGTCCCCGGTGCTCAGCAGCAGGTCATGGGTGCGGGCCCGCGCCGTCCGTGGCAGCCCGCGCAGCAGCAGCTCGCGGACACCGGGCCGCCAGGCGTACGAGCCGGGCGGCCCCGGCACCGAGGCGACCATGCCGCTGAGGATCACCTCGGCCAGGTGCGCCGGCCGCGGCTCGCGCTCCACCGCTGCCTGCACCAGCCGCATGACCGGCAGGTCGGGATGGCCGAGGGCGAGGTGCCCGGCCAGCCGCCACGCCTGAGGGGACGCGGTCTCCCGGAACCGCAGCACCAGCTCCTCGGCGGGCAGCCGGGTCACGTCGGCGCGGTCCCCGGTGCCGGCCGGCAGCGGACGGTGCAGCGGCGCCGCCGCCCCGGGACGGCCCGCGCCGCCCGGACTCGCGACCAACGACGCCCAGTTGGCCAGCCACTCCGGCCCCGGCTCCAGCACCGGCAGCGGCACGGCGCCCTCGGGCGGGGCGACGTCGGGGGCGTCGTACGGCACGAAGGACAGCGCGGCGCTGGGCGCGGCGCGGTACGGGGCGGTCAGCCGCCCGGCGACCGGCGGCAGCGCCGTGTCCCGCCACAGGCGCTCGGGCAGCGGCTGGACGACGGCCAGCGGCATCCGGCGGGCCCAGCGGCGCAGCGTGCCGAACCAGCGGTCGCCGGCCGGTCCGGCCCGCCACTGCGGACCCATGCAGTCGCTGACGAGGAGGGTGACGGTACGGCCGTCGACGGGGGCGTGCACGCCGTCCCCGGCGACCGTGCCGTCGGGCAGCGCCCGGTGCAGGGCGACCGTGCGGAAGACGCCCGACTGCGCGAGGACCGTGTGCAGTTCGTCGACGAGGGGCCGCCAGACCGGCATCGTCGGCCCGGCGTCGTACACCAGCTCCAGGCGGAGCCAGCGTTCGCGCGAGGGGCGCATGACCGGCAGCCACCAGCGGGGATCGGCGCCGAGCCGGGCGATCCGGTCGGCGGTCGCCGCCTCGTCGACCTCCCGGACGGCGGGCGCGTCGCTGCGGCGCCGCAGCGGGCGCAGCGAGCGCTGGAGCGCAAGGGTGTGGCGGAGCATCGGCGGCGCGGGCGTGAGCAGCACGGTGTGCCGCCCGGTACCCGTCCCGGTGGCCGACGCGGACGGCAGGTGCAGCGGGAGGTGCGGCGGCCGGGCGGAACGGGCAGCGGCGGACGGGTCCCCCGACGGCGGCGCACCGTGGGGCAGGGACGGCAGACCCCCGGCGCCGCCTCGTCCCTCCGAGGACCCCGACGACCCCGACGACCCCGACGACCCCGACGGCTCCGAAGGCTCCGACGACTCCCAGGGCCCCAAGTCGTGCGGGGAGCCCACCGAGTCCTGCGAGTCCGGCGGGTTCAGGGAATCCAGGGGGTCCAGGGTGCCCGACGGACCCGGGCCGCCCTCGGACCCCTCGGTGTCCGAGGGATCGTCCGCCTCCCCCGGAGCCGGCTCTATCCGGCCCGCCAGCCACAGCAGTTCCGCCAGTTCGCGGGGGGTCGGGCGGGCGCCGGGGGTCGCCCGGTGGAGGAGGTCGGCCAGGCGGGCCACGGGCTCCGGTGCGCCGGAGGGCTCAGAAGGCATGCGGCTGCGGTGTCTGGCCCAGGTACGGCATCAGCTGCTCGGCGAGTTCGTCGAGGGAGTCGGCGGCGAGGTCGGAGGAGCGGGCGAGGTAGATGGCGTTGAGCAGCTGGTCGGTGGCGAGTTCGCCGCTGCCCACCCGGGACAGGAACCGGTCGATGAGCCGCTGGGCGTGCGCGTCCGGCTCGCCGAGGTGCGCGCGGACGATGTCGGCGAGGTGCCGGTCGTCCGGCTGGCGCAGCCGCAGGGAGACGCAGCGGCGCAGGAAGGCGGGCGGGAACTCCCGCTCCCCGTTGCTGGTCAGCACCGTGAACGGGAAGGCCCGGCAGCGCACCCGGCCGTGCTCCACCGGTACCCGCCGGTCGGTGCCGTCGGCCATCACCTCGGCCCGTCCGCCGGGCACGTCGCGGGCGGCGCGGACCAGTTCGGGGATCTCGTACTGGCCCTCCTCCAACACGTTGAGCAGGTCGTTGGGGAGGTCGAGGTCGCTCTTGTCGATCTCGTCGATGAGCAGCACGCGGGGGCGTTCGTAGGGGAGCAGCGCGGTGCCGAGCGGGCCGAGACGCAGGTGGTTCTCGACGCCGGTGCTCCCGCCGCCCTCCCCGCTCCCGGCCCCGCTCCCGCTCCTGTTCCCGCTTCCGCTTCCGCTTCCGGTCCCGTTTCCGCTCGCGTCCCCGTCCCCACCCCCGTTACCGGCCCCGGCCCCGGTCCCGTTCCCGTTCCCGTCGGACGCCGCGTGCCGTGCCGCGTACAGCCGGGAGAGCGGGTCGTACTGGTAGAGCCCGTCGTGCAGGGAGCTGCGGCTGGTGATGTTCCAGCGGAGGACCGGACCGAGCCGCAGCTCGCGGGCGACGGCGTAGGCCAGGGACGACTTGCCGGTGCCGGGCGGGCCGGTGACCAGCAGCGGGCGGCGCAGGTACAGGGCCGCGTTGACCAGCTGCACCGTCTCCTCGGTGGCCCGGTAGGTGCGGGCCCGGTGGGTGCGGTCGGGCGAGGTGGCGGAGACGTCGTCGTGCTCGCCGGGCGGCTCCAGCACCGGGTGGCCGTCGAAGGCGCGCCAGGGCGGCGGGGGCGGCAGCTTCGTGATGCCGTCGTGCGGCTCGGCCGCTCCGGTGTAGACGGGCCACAGTGCCATGCGCGGTCTCTTTCGGGGTCGGGTGCGGCGGTGCGGTCCGCCCGGACGGGTCAGCCGACGGGCGAGTAGGAGGCGGCGGCGGGTTCGGGGAAACAGCGGGGATCGTCCCACAGCAGTTGCACTTCCCGGGCCCAGTGCCCCTCGGGATCGTCGGCGGCGTACGCCTCCTGTCGCAACCGCTTTACCACGCGTGGCAGTTCGGCGGCCGGTACGCCGTCCACGGACTCGCTGAGCCGGTCCAGGAACGCGGCGCCGGAGCAGGGCCCGTCGTGGTCGTCGTCGGCGCAGCCGGTGCGGGACCAGAGCAGGACGGGGACGGGAAGGTTGAGCCCGGTCGCGAAGTGTTCCTTGACGCTGTCGGGGTGGGCGGCGAACCCGGCCAGCGTCGTCTCCTCCTGGAGCCGCAGCCGCAGCCGGCCGGTGTTCTCCCGGGAGTCGCAGTCCACCCGGTGCAGCCGGACCCCCGGCCGGGCGTCCATCCGCTGCCACTTCTTGGTGAGCGCGTGCCGTACCTGGCCGCTGCGCAGCCGCTCGCGTTCGGTCACGACCAGCGGGTGGGCGATGCCGAACGGTGTCGGGTCGGTGGGCCGGCACTGCCAGCCGGCCACCGGTTCGTTGAGCAGGTCGCTCGGCAGGACGAAGGCGAGCAGGACCTCGGCGTCGGGGTCGAGGTGGGTGAAGGCCGCGTCGACGTGCTCCCGTACGTAGGCGGGGACGGCGTCCAGCGGGAGCCGCCGGTCGTGCACGCGGCGGCGCCGGCCGTCGCGGTAGGCGAACACCTCCACGGTGACCTGGTCGGGTCCGGCGCCGCTGTGTCCCAGCTCCACCACGATCGGCGACCAGGAGGTGGCGGCGGGCGGCCGCTTGACCAGGGCCCGCCGCAGCCGGTCGGTGAACCGGCCCATGGCGCGCGGGTCCTGCACCTCCCGCTGTACGTACTCCAGGGCGGCCCGCAGCGTCGGCAGGCGCTGCTCGGGCTGCGGGTCGAAGGGGCCCATGGCGGAGGTGTACAGCCGGTGCGGGTCGCAGTCGGGGCGGTCCCGCTCGACCCGGCGGACCAGCGCGTGCACCCACGGCGGGGCGTCCTTGCCGGGCCGGTCGGGGGAGAGCAGCTCCTCCAGCCCCGGCCAGTGGCGGGCCAGTACGGCGACGGGCAGCATGCGGCCGACGTGCTCCCCGGCCGTGGACGTCACCATGCCGACGACCGTGCCGTCGGCGAGCGCGACGCCCGCGCCGCTGAACCCCTCCTGGAGGGTCTGCCCGTGCGCGGAGAGCGCCTCCAGCTGCACCCATTCGTCGGCGATGAGGGGACCGGGCACTGCCTGGTACCGGGCGAGGGTCCCCTCGTCGAAGTGGACCGGGAAGCCGTAGGCGATCAGGTGCGCGCCCCGGCCGTACCGGTCGGTGTCCTCGGGCGGGGCGAGCACGGCGGGCCGCAGCGACACCGGCCGCTCCAGCTCGACAACGGCCAGGTCCCCGCGCGGGCTCTCCTCGCTCCAGCCGCCCCGGTGGACGACCCGGGCGGGCAGGTCGCCGAGGTCGCCGCGGCCAGGGAAGTACACGGTGACCTTCTCGTCCTCGTGCTCCCGCACGACGTGGGCGCAGGTCAGCAGCAGCCGGTCGGCGACGAGGAAACCGGCGCCGACGTCCCGGCCGCACTCGATACGGGCGTGCCAGGCGGCGGCGGTCATGAGCGGCCGGCGGCCTCCCCGTCCGCCGGTGCCGCGGGGGCGGCCGCCCCGGGTGACCAGTTCAGCTTGACGACCAGGTGGCCCTCGGCGGTGCCCTTGGCGATGACCGCGCCGGCCTCCGCGCTGAGCCGCACCCCGAACTCCAGCTCCACGGAGTCGGGTCTGAGGGTGCCGTCGCGGAAGACCCGCAGCGCCGCGTCGGCCGCGGCGCGCACCCCTTCCAGGGCGTCCTCGAAGGTCCGCGCGGCCTGCGCGGGCCCGCCGCCGCGGGAGGCCGGGCGGGCGCCGGTCCGCGGGTCGACGGCCTCCACCACGACCTGTGCGCCGTCCTCGGTCTTGAACTCCAGCAGTCCGTCCATGACGCGGCTCGCTCCCCGTTGTGCTGTGCCGTACGTCCGCGCGTCTGCATCACACGGACGGCGACCATTGTGACGGACCGTGCTCGGCGGTGTCCCGTGATGCGCCGGTCGCTCCCCGTGGCGTTGGCGGAAACCCGCCACTGCGCGGACCCGCCAGCGCCGGGCAACTCCCTTGCAACACAAGGCCCGTGAGACTCGTCCGCGGCACTCTACGAGGAGTGGCCTCTACGAAGAGAGGCGTGGATGAGCACGAGACGAAGAGGTTCCAGAACGTCCCTCCTGGCCGCCGGACTGGTGTGCGCGCTGCTCCCGGCCGGCCCCACGGCGTCCGCTGCGGGGGCGGGGACGCCCACGGCGGCCGCCGGTCCGTCCGGCACCGCCCGTACCGTCACCCTCGTCACCGGCGACCGGGTCACCGTCACCGGGGCCGGGGACGGCAAGCGGGCGGTCACCGTGGAGCGGCCCCCGGGCGCCACCGGTGCCGTACGCACCACGGACGCGGACGGCACGCTCACCGTCGTACCGGACGAGGCCCTGCCGTACCTGCGGGCCGGCACGCTCGACGAACGGCTCTTCGACGTGAGCGCCCTGCTGGAGCAGGGCCTCGCCGACAGCGGCACCGGGGAACTCCCGCTGATCGTCACCTACGACGAGGGCGCCCCGGCCGTCACCCCGCGCGGCGCCGCGCGGACCCGGTCGCTGCCGAGCGTGCGCGGTGCCGCCGTCGAGGCCGCCAAGGGCCGTGCGTTCTGGCGGTCGTTCACCCGGCAGGACGGGATCGCGGGCGTCTGGCTCGACGGCCGGGTCGACGCGGAGATGGCCGAAAGCAACGCCCAGATCGGCACCCCCGAGGCGTGGCGGGCCGGGCTGACCGGCAAGGGCGTCACCGTCGCCGTGCTCGACAGCGGTGTGGACGCCGGTCATCCCGACCTGACCGGCCGGATCACCGCCTCCCGCAGCTTCGTCGAGGGCGAGGAGGTCGCCGACCGGCACGGCCACGGCACCCACGTCGCCTCCACCGTCGGCGGCAGCGGCGCCGCCTCCGGCGGCACGGAGAAGGGCGTCGCGCCCGGTGCCGGACTCGCGATCGGCAAGGTCCTCGGCGACCAGGGCTCGGGCAGCGAGTCGCAGATCATCGCCGGCATGGAGTGGGCCGCCCGGGACCAGCATGCCGACATCGTCTCGATGAGCCTCGGCTCCACCGAGGCCAGTGACGGCACCGACCCGATGGCGCAGGCCGTGAACACCCTGTCCGCCGAGACCGGCGCGCTGTTCGTGATCGCCGCCGGGAACACCGGCTCGCCGTCGTCCATCGGCTCGCCGGGCGCCGCCGACGCCGCGCTGACCGTCGGGGCCGTCGACTCCACCGACACGGCGGCCTGGTTCACCAGCGCCGGTCCCCGCTACGGCGACAACGCCCTCAAACCCGACCTGTCCGCGCCCGGCGTCGGCATCCTCGCCGCCCGCTCCTCCCTCACCGAGGGCAGCGGCGCGTACACCTCCATGGACGGTACGTCGATGGCGACGCCGCATGTCGCCGGGGTGGCCGCCCTGCTCGCCGAGGAACACCCCGACTGGACCGGCGCGCGGCTCAAGGACGCGCTGATGTCCACCTCGAAGCGGCTCGACGCCTCCCCGTACCGACTCGGCGCGGGCCGGGTGAGCGTGCCCGACGCGATCGGCGCGGACGTCACCGCCACCGGCGCCGCCGACCTCGGCTTCCACGCCTGGCCGTACGAGGAGGACGAGCCGGTCACCCGGACCGTGACCTACACCAACTCCTCCGACACGCCCGTCGAGCTGGCACTGTCCGTCGAGGGTGTCGAGGGCGTGCCCGACGGCGTCGTCACCCTCGCCGACACCGCGCTCACCGTCCCCGCCCACGGAACGGCGTCCACCACCGTGACCGGTGACGCGGCCGACGCCCAGGTCGGGCGGACCGCCGGACAGATCGTGGCCGCCGCCCAGGGCACACCCGTCGCGCACACCGCGTTCGGGCTGGTCAAGGAGGAGGAGCGGTACACCCTCACCGTGCGCGTCAAGGACCGCGCGGGCGCCGCCACGGCCGCCGACCTGACGGTGCAGCGACTCGCCGAGGGCGTCGACCCCGTACCGGCGCACGTCGGCGACTCCGGCACCCTCCAACTCCGCCTGGAGCCCGGCACGTACAGCCTCACCTCCTTCCTCGACGTGCGTGGCGGCCACGGCGCCGACTCCCTCGGGCTCGGCTTCCTCGCGGCCCCCGAGGTCGTCCTCGACCGGGACCGCGAGATCACCCTCGACGGCCGGGAACTGCGCGAGCTCGGCGCCGACGTGGACCGGCGCACCGAGACCCGGCAACTGCTCATGGAGTACGACCGCGACGCCGGCGGCAACCACCTCTTCGGCGCCGTCCAGGTGCCGCTGACCTACGACAGCGTCTTCGCCGCGCCCACCCGGAAGGTGACCGAGGGGACGTTCGAGTACCGCACCGTGTGGCGGCTCGGCAAGCCGCTCCTGGAGGTGAAGGGCGTCTCCGAGGCCACCGTCCAGTCCGGCTCCACGCTCGCCGAGGGCCGCACCCGGCTGCCGCTCGTCGACGTCGGCGACGGCCCGGTCACCGGGGCGGAGGGCAAGGCGGTCCTCGCCCGGCTCACCGAGGGCACCGACCCCGCCTCCCTCGCGCGGGCCGCCCAGGACGCGGGCGCGAAGGCCCTGTTCGTCACCGACGACGCGCCCGGCCGGCTCATGGGCTGGTGGGGCACGGACGACAACGCCGACCGGCCGCTGACCATCGCCACGGTGAACGCCGCCGACGCCGCGCGGCTGCGGACGGCGGGCCGCGTCGACATGACCGGCACCCGCTTCACGCCGTACACCTACGACCTGTCCGCCGGGTACTCCGGCGCGGTCCCCGACCGGGACCTCACCTACCGGCCCGGCAGCCGCGACCTCGCCGAGCTGCACACGAAGTACCACGGTGGCGAGCCGTCCACCGGCGGGGAGTTCCGGTACTCCCTCACCGACACCTTCTCCCTCGGCATCGGCTTCAAGGAGAGCGTCGCCTTCCCCGCCGAGCGCACCGAGTACGTCTCGACCGGCCCCGGGCAGCTCTGGCACGAGTCGGTGGACTCGGCGGGCGGCACGCTGGAGGAGCGCGGCGGAACCGTGCGCTACGAGGGCGGCACGCGGGCCGGGCTCGACTGGTTCAAGCCCGTCTGGCACCCGTACCTGGGCACCGGGCTCGGCTGGGGACAGGAACGCGCGGGCGCCCGTATGCAGTTCAACGCGCCCGGCTGGGGCGACTCCGGGCCCGACCACACCGGGTTCGGCGACGTGTGGAGCGAGGACAGCGGCCTGTCCCAGACCACGGAGCTGTACCTCGACGGCGGCCTCGTCGACCGGATGAACGGCTCCACCGCCTACCTCTGGGACGCGCCCGCCGACGAGCACACCTACCGGCTCGTCACCGACACCGCGCTGGACCCCGCCCGCTTCGAGCCCGGCACGACGGGCCACGCCGAGTGGACGTTCCGGTCGGCGGCCACCCCGGACGACCACTGGACCCTCCTGCCGCTGCTCAACCTCTCCTTCGACGTCGGCACCGACCTCGCGGGTCAGGTACGCGGCGGCCGGAAGCTCACGGTCGGACTCGGCGCGGACCACGTGGCGGGAGCGCCCGGCACCGGCCGGATCACCGGCGGCACCCTCGACGTCTCCTACGACGACGGGAAGAGCTGGCGGAAGGTCGGGCTGGACGGCAGGGCCGGCTCCTGGACCGGCACGCTCTCCGTGCCGCGCGACGCGGACACCGTCTCCCTGCGCGCCTCGGCCCGCGACGACCGGGGCGGCTCGGTGACCCAGGAGATCGTGCGGGCGGTGTCGGTGCGCTGACCGGGGTCTCCCGTAGGGGGAACACGCGGACGGCGCCGCCTCCCTGGGACGGGGAGACGGCGCCGTCTGTTCCTCCTCCGGCCCTCAGACCAGCCAGCCGACGAAGTGGACGAGGCCGGCGAGGATGTCGGTGAGAACGTTCATGTGCGTACTGCTCCTTGTTCTGGTGCATGCCGAGCGTGCGGCATACGACGTGGGACATGCGCCAACCACGGTCTGCAGCCCGTTGCTTGCGTACCGTCAGTCTCGTTGACCCCACCGACCCCGTGCGTGCTCATGAGCGACGATCACCTGTTCTGGGGAACACCTGCTCGCTTGTTCGGACCACGCCAAGCCGGACCACGCCGAGCCGGGCCAGGTCCTGCGGCCGGAGCATCAGCTGGTCCGCCGTCCGGGCCGCGTGCTCCGGCGGACGCTTGAGGATCGCGGCCGCCGCCTCCGGGCCGATGACGGAGAAGTAGCTGTCCGGCACCGCCCACGTGGCCCCCGGCGCCGCGAGGGCCAGCGCCCCGCCCGACCCGCCCTCGCCGATCAGCAGCGAGGTGACCGGCGTACGGGCCTCGGCCACCGCGCCGAACAGGTCCGCGACGGCCGGCCCCACCCCCTGCCGCTCCGCCTCCGCGTCGTTGGCCGCGCCCGGGGTGTCCACCAGCGTCAGCACCGGGATGCCCAGCCGGTCCGCGAGCCGGACCAGCCGGGCGGCGGTGCGGTACCCGGCGGGCCGGGTCGCCGCCCCGGTCTGCGCGGCGTACGCCACCGTCCGCCCCGCGTGCGCGCCGAAGCCGCACAGCATCCCCTCCGGGTCGCTGCCGCCCGCCCGGTCGCCGCTGATCGCGCACCGCTCGGTGAAGTACGCGTCCAGATAGGCGCGGACGCGCGGCCGCTCCGGCGACCGGGCCCGCCGTACCGCCTCCCAGCCGGTGGCGGGCGGCGCGCCCGTCCCGAGCGGCGCGGGGACCGGCGCGGGGGCGGCCCACGGCCGGGTCAGCAGCCGCAGCCAGCGGCCGAGGACCGCGCGCAGCTCGCCCGGCTCCACCACGGCGTCCGCCGACCCCGCCGCCACCTGTGCCTCGGCCGTGTA
>NZ_JAVRHI010000028.1:0-10709 GCF_034105845.1 Streptomyces sp. CRN 30
CCGCCGGTGTCCGGGCCGGCCGCACACAGGCGTGGGGCGTGCAGGGGGCGGCCGGCAGCCAGGCGCTGGTGGCCGGCGCGGGGCGCGGCGCCGGCACCGGGGGCGCGAGCAGGACCGCCGGAACCGCGGCCGCGCCGGTCAGGCCGCTCACGCCGGTACGAGCGACAGGAAGTGCCGCAGGTAGCGTGCGTCGACGCGGCGCATCGACAGCAGGACGAACAGGTCGGCGACGCCGAAGTCGGGGTCGTGGGCCGGGGGCGAGCAGACGTACGCGCCGAGGCGCAGGTAGCCGCGGAGCAGCGCCGGCAGTTCGGTGCGCCCGGAGCGGGCGGTGTCCTCGGTGACCCCGGCGTCCCAGGGGAGGAGCGGGCGCACCCGGTACTCCTCCGGCGCCAGGTGCTTGCTCCGTACCCGGTCCCAGGTGCCCGCGGCCAGGGCGCCGCCGTCGGCCAGCGGGATGGAGCAGCAGCCGGCCAGCCACTCGTGGCCGCGGGTGGTCATGTAGCGGGCGATGCCGGCCCAGATCAGGCCGACGACCGCGCCGTCGCGGTGGTCGGGGTGGACGCAGGACCGGCCGACCTCGACGAGGTGGGGGCGGAGTGCGTCGAGCGGGGCGAGGTCGAACTCGCTCTCCGAGTACAGGCGGCCGGCTACCGCGGCGCGGTCGGGCGGCAGCAGCCGGTAGGTGCCGACGACCTGGCCGGTGGTGGTGTCCTTGACCAGCAGGTGGTCGCAGTAGGTGTCGAAGGCGTCGATGTCGTGGCCCGGCTCGGGGGTGGCCAGCAGGGCGCCCATCTCGCCGGCGAAGACGTCGTGGCGCAGCCGCTGGGCGGCGCGGACGTCGGCCTCGTCGCGGGCGAGGGAGACGGTGTAGCGCGGGGTGCGGGACGGGGCCGTGGACGTGGCTGAGGACGTGGCCTGGGCGGGCATGGAGATCCGGCGGGCGCCGGATGCGGAGTTCGGGGATGCGTCGGGTGCGAGTGCGGGTGCGGGAACGCCGGTCATGGCTCTCTCCTGGTCGCGGCCGGTTTCGGCGGTGCGTCGGCGGACCGGTGACGAGCGGCGCGGTCCGCGCGCTCCAGTTCTCCCGACACCGGCTGACCTCGGCGTGACACATGACAAGAGCCGGGATGTGCGGTTGTTGAATGCCCGGGGCGGCCCGGTGGTGAGACGGGACCGGGAAAGAGCACCACTCCCGGTCCCGCCCGTCCGCACCCAGCCGGCGAACGTCCCTGTGGAGCGGGTGTCAGCGCTTGTTGCCCGCCTTGCGGGTCGCGCGCAGCCACTCCTTGTTCATGCCCGTGATGGACATCAGCGGAATGCCCTTGGGGCAGGCGGTGGCGCACTCCCCGGCGAGGGTGCAGCCGCCGAAGCCCTCCTCGTCCATCTGGGCCACCATGTCGAGCACCCGCGTCTCGCGCTCGGGCGCGCCCTGCGGGAGCACGTTGAGATGGTTGACCTTGGAGGAGGTGAACAGCATGGCCGAGCCGTTCGGGCAGGCGGCCACGCAGGCACCGCAGCCGATGCACTCGGCGTGCTCGAACGCGAAGTCGGCGTCCGGCTTCGGTACGGGCGTGGCGTGCGCCTCGGGCGCGGCGCCGGTCGGCGCGGTGATGTAGCCGCCGGCCTGGATGATCCGGTCGAAGGACGAGCGGTCCACGACCAGGTCCTTCACCACGGGGAAGGCCGCGGCGCGCCACGGCTCGACGTCGATCGTGTCGCCGTCGCGGAAGGACCGCATGTGGAGCTGGCAGGTCGTGGTGCGCTCGGGTCCGTGGGCGTCGCCGTTGATGACCAGGCTGCACGCGCCGCAGATGCCCTCGCGGCAGTCGTGGTCGAAGGCGACCGGGTCCTCGCCGCGGAGGATGAGCTCCTCGTTGAGGGTGTCGAGCATCTCCAGGAAGGACATGTCGGGTGAGATGTCGTCCACCTCGTACGTGGACATCGCTCCGTCGGCGCCGGCGTTCTTCTGCCGCCAGACGCGCAGGGTGAGCTTCATGCGTAGCTCCGCTGGGTGGGGTGGACGTACTCGAAGACCAGGTCTTCCTTGTGCAGGACGGGCGCAGCGCCCGCACTTGTGAACTCCCAGGCGGCCGCGTAGGCGAACTCCTCGTCCTTGCGCTCCGCCTCGCCCTCGGGACTCTGGGACTCCTCGCGGAAGTGGCCTCCGCAGGACTCGGAACGGTGGAGGGCGTCGAGGCACATGAGCTCGGCGAGCTCCAGGTAGTCGACGATCCGGTTGGCCTTCTCCAACGACTGGTTGAACTCCTCGCCGGTGCCGGGCACCTTGATCCGGCGCCAGAACTCCTCGCGGATCTGCGGGATGCGCTCCAGGGCCTTGCGCAGGCCGCTGTCGGTGCGGGCCATGCCGCAGAACTCCCACATCAGCTCGCCGAGTTCGCGGTGGAAGCTGTCGGGGGTGCGGTCGCCGTCGACGGCCAGCAGCATGCGCAGCCGGTCCTCGGTCTCGGCGATCACCTCCTGCACGTCGGGGTGCTCGTCGGTGAGCTCCTCGTCGGCGGCGCGGTGCGGGTTGCGGGCGAGGTAGTCGTTGATCGTGGACGGCAGTACGAAGTAGCCGTCGGCGAGGCCCTGCATCAGGGCGGAGGCGCCGAGGCGGTTCGCGCCGTGGTCGGAGAAGTTGGCCTCGCCGATCGCGAACAGGCCGGGGACGGTGGTCTGGAGGTCGTAGTCGACCCACAGTCCGCCCATCGTGTAGTGCACGGCCGGGTAGATGCGCATCGGCACCTCGTACGGATCCTCGTCGGTGATCCGCTGGTACATGTCGAAGAGGTTGCCGTACTTGGCCTCGACGGCCTTGCGGCCCATGCGCTGGATGGCGTCCGCGAAGTCCAGGTAGACGCCCTGGCCACCGGGGCCCACTCCCCTGCCCTCGTCGCAGACGTTCTTCGCGGCGCGGGAGGCGATGTCGCGGGGCACGAGGTTGCCGAAGGAGGGGTAGATGCGCTCCAGGTAGTAGTCGCGCTCGTCCTCGGGGATCTCGTGCGCCGGCCGGGTGTCGCCCTTGGCCTTCGGCACCCAGATGCGGCCGTCGTTGCGCAGCGACTCGCTCATCAGGGTGAGCTTCGACTGGTGGTCGCCGGTGCGCGGGATGCAGGTGGGGTGGATCTGGGTGAAGCAGGGGTTGGCGAAGTACGCGCCGCGCCGGTGCGCCCGCCAGATGGCGGTCGCGTTGGAGTTCATGGCGTTGGTCGACAGGTAGAAGACGTTGCCGTAGCCGCCGGAGGCGAGGACGACGGCGTCCGCGTAGTACGTGTCGATCTTCCCGGTGATCAGGTCGCGGGCGATGATTCCGCGGGCCCGTCCGTCGACCACGATCAGGTCGAGCATCTCGGTGCGCGGGTGCATCTCGATGTTCCCGGCCGCGATCTGCCTGCTGAGCGCCTGGTAGGCGCCGAGGAGGAGCTGCTGGCCCGTCTGGCCGCGGGCGTAGAAGGTGCGGGAGACCTGCACGCCGCCGAAGGAGCGGGTGTCGAGCAGACCGCCGTACTCGCGGGCGAACGGCACGCCCTGCGCGACGCACTGGTCGATGATCTCGACGGAGATCTGGGCGAGACGGTGCACGTTGGACTCGCGGGCGCGGAAGTCGCCGCCCTTGACCGTGTCGTAGAAGAGGCGGTGGATCGAGTCGCCGTCGTTGCGGTAGTTCTTCGCGGCGTTGATGCCGCCCTGCGCGGCGATGGAGTGGGCGCGGCGCGGGGAGTCCGAGTAGCAGAACTGGACGACGTGGTATCCCTGCTCGGCCAGCGTGGCGCCCGCGGCGCCGCCGGCCAGGCCGGTGCCGACCACGATCACGGTGTGCTTGCGCCGGTTGGCGGGGTTGACCAGCTTGGCCTCGAAGCGGCGCTTGTCCCAGCGCTCGTGGACGGGGCCCGCGGGCGCCTTGGTGTCGACGACCGGTTCCCCGGTCGTGTAGTCGGCGTACTCCGTGTACTGCTCGTCGGTCGCGTTGGAGGTCATGTTCAGCTCACCACTCCGGTCATCACGGCCACGGGTACGGAGACGAAGCCCATGGTCAGCACCAGCGCGAGCACGTTGGCGACTGTCTTCAGGGCACGGTCGCGGGTGCGGCTGCCCGCGCCGAGGGTCTGCGCGGCGCTCCAGAAGCCGTGCCGGACGTGCAGGCCCACCGCGAGCACCGCGACGATGTAGATGACGTTGCCGTACCAGGTGGAGAAGGTGTCGACCACGTTCTGGTACGGGTGCCCGGCCCGGAAGTCCGGGTGCACGGTGCCGGTGGTCAGGTCGAGGATGTGCCAGACGATGAACAGGGCGAGGATGATCCCGCCCCAGCGCATCGTGCGGGTGGCGTAGCTGGTGCGCGCCTTCTTGTGCACGTACTTGCTGGGGCGCGCCTTGATGTCGCGGCGGCTGAGCTGGTACGCGGCGGTGGCGTGGGCGACGACGGCCACGACGAGCACCACGCGGACGATCCACAGCGCCCACTCGTGGTGCAGGAAGGGCGCGCCGAGCGTGCGCAGCCAGTGCGCGTAGCCGTCGAACTCGGCGGCCCCGAAGAAGATCTTCAGGTTGCCGAGCATGTGGACGACCAGGTAGAGCAGCATGATCAGCCCGCTCACCGCCATGACGGTCTTCTTGCCGACGGAGCTGTCCCACACGGTGCGTGCCAAGGACGGCCGTCGGTCCGTCCGCGTTGCCAGAGCCATGCCACGAACGCTAGGGCCGTTCGGTCCCATCGGTCCAAGACATGCTGCGGCTCGATTCGATAGACAGGGGCTATCGTGGCGTTACGGTGGAGGGATGCAGTTCCAGCAGCTCCAGTACTTCGTGGCCGTGGCCGAGACCCGGCACTTCACCCGCGCGGCGGAGGTCGTGCACGTCGCGCAGCCCTCGCTGTCCCAGCAGATCAGGGCGCTGGAGCGGGAGCTGGGCGCGGACCTGTTCCGGCGGGCGCGCGGCAACATCACGCTCACCGACGCGGGCGAGGCCCTGCTGCCGCTGGCCCGCCGGATCCTCGCCGACGCCGACACGGCCCGGCAGGAGGTGGCCGAGCTGGTGCAGCTGCGGCGCGGCCGGGTGCGGCTCGGGGCGACCCCGAGCGTGTGCACGGGCCTGCTGCCGGACGTGCTGCGTGCCTTCCACGACCGCTACCCCGGCATCCGGCTGCTGGTCGAGGAGAGCGGCTCGCACGACCTCGTACGGGAACTCGCGCGCGGCTCCCTGGACCTCGCCCTCGTCGTCCTGCCGCTGCCCACGCCGTCGCCCGCGCTGACCACGGTGGAGGTGTTGCGGGAGGACCTGGTGGTGGTGTCGTCACCGGAGTCCCCGGCGCCCGGCGACGGCCGGCGGGTGCGGATCCCCGACCTGGAGGGTGAGCGCCTGGTGATGTTCCGGCACGGGTACGACCTGCGGGAGCTGACGGTCGCCGCGTGTCGCTCCGCGGGGTTCGAGCCGGACTTCGCGGTGGAGGGCGGGGAGATGGACGCGGTGCTGGGGTTCGTGCGGGCGGGGCTGGGGGTGGCCGTGGTGCCGCGGATGGTCGCCGCGCGGTCGGGGCAGGGGCTGCGGGTGACGCCTCTGGCGCGGCCCGGGTTGCATCGGACCATTGCGTTGGCCCATCGCAGTGATGTGGCTCCGCCTCGGGCTGCTCGGGAGTTGCAGCGGATGTTGTTGGAACGGTGAGCCTTCGGCCGGGTTCGGGTAGCGCCGTTCTGGTTGAGCTCCGTCGCGGGGTGCGGTTTGTCCTGGGCTGGTCGCGCAGTTCCCCGCGCCCCTGGAAGAAAAGGGGCTGCGCCCCCTTTTCTTCCAGGGGCGCGGCGCCCTCAGCTCGCGTCCACCAGCGCCAGGTCGTGCAGGCGGTCCGGGGGGCCCGGGCGGGCGTAGTACCAGCCCTGGGCCGTGTCGCAGCCCATGACGCGGAGCTGCTCGGCCTGGTGGCCGGTCTCCACGCCCTCCACCGTGACGGCGAGGTCCAGGCTGTGGGCGAGGGAGACGATGCCCTCGACGATCTTCTGGTCGACCGGGTCGGCCGGGAAGTGCTGCATGCCCCGGGTGAAGGAACGGTCCAGTTTCAGGACGCTCACCGGCAGCCTGCGCAGATTGGCCAGATTGGAGTAGCCCGTACCGAAGTCGTCCAGCGCGATGTCCACGCCCATCTCCGCCAGCCGCCGCAGCGGCCTCAGCACCTCGTCGTCGGCGCCGATCAGGGCCGACTCGGTGACCTCCAGGCACAGCGCGCCCGGCTCCACGCCCGCCCGCTCCAGGATGTCCACCGTCTCCTGGACCAGTCCGGGGTGGGTCAGCTGGCAGGGCGACAGGTTGACGTTGACGCGCAGCGGGCCCGAGTAGTCACCCCGCCGCTCCCGCTCCCGCCACTCCCGGGCCTGGCGCACCGACTGCTCCAGCACCCAGCGGCCCAGCGGCACGATCAGCCCGGTGTCCTCGGCCAGCGGGATGAAACGGTCCGGGCCGAGGACGCCGTGCTGCGGGTGCAGCCAGCGCACCAGCGCCTCGGCGCCGCGCACGCTGCCGTCGCCGAGGTGGACCAGCGGCTGGTACTCGATGAAGAACTCGCCCCGGTCCAGCGCCATGGGCAGCGCCATGGTGAGGGAGTGGCGGGTGATGGCGCGGGCGTCGGCCTCGGCGTCGGCGATCTCGTAGCGGTTGCCGCCCGCCGACTTGGCCCGGTACATGGTGATGTCCGCGCTGCGCAGCACCTCCGCCGCGCCGCGCTCCCCGGCCGGGCCCTCGACGATGCCGATGCTGCCGCGCACCAGGAGTTCCCGGCCCTCGATGCGGACCGGGGTGGCGAGCGCGCCGATGACGCGCTCGGCGAGCTCGTCGACCGCCTTCTGGGTGTCGGGCCCGGTGATCAGCGCCACGAACTCGTCGCCGCCGAGCCGGGCGACCATCTCGCCGGGCGCGGTCGCGCAGGCCTGCAGCCGGTCGGCGACCTCGACGAGCAGCCGGTCGCCGGCCGCGTGCCCGAGGCTGTCGTTGATCGCCTTGAAACCGTCCAGGTCCAGGTAGCAGAGCCCGAAGCGCTGCCCCTCGCCGGCGGCCAGGGCCTTCTCCAGGCGCTCGAAGAACAGCGTCCGGTTGGGCAGGCCGGTCAGCGCGTCGTGCGTGGCCTCGTAGCGCAGCCGGAGGTTGAGCAGCCGCCGCTCGGTGGTGTCCTCCATGAGGGCCAGCTGGTAGCGGGGTTCGCCGTCCGCGTCCCGCAGCAGGGAGACCGTGAGGTTGGTCCAGAGAACCGTTCCGTCGGGGCGGTTGAAGGCCTTCTCGACGTGGTAGTGCTCGCGCTCCCCGCGGACCAGCTCCTGGTACAGGCGCCAGACGTGGGGCGCGTCCTCGGGGTGGGACCAGTTCTCGACGTTGTGCCCGCGCAGGGTCCGCTCCGAGCCGCCGCCGAACATGCGCAGCAGCGCCCCGTTGACCTGGAGGATGGTGCCCTCGAGGTCGGCGATGCCGATGCCGATGGCGGCGCCCTCGAACACCGCGCGGAACCGGGCTTCGGTCGCGTGCAGCGCCCGCGCCACCGCTCCCTGGGCAGCCAGGGCGGCCGCCGAGATCGCCTCCTGCTCGGCCAGCGTCCGGTCCCGCAGCGCGGCCGCGTACCCGGCGGCCATGGCGTGCTGCAGGCGTGCGGCGCGGGCCCGCTGGTCCTCCGGGCGGCCCTCCCCGGCGCAGTACAGCACCAGGTAGGCGTCGACGCAGTCGAGCGAGCGGCTGAGGGCCTCCGGGTCGGTGCAGTGCTCGGCGACGAGCGCGGCGCCGACCGCCCGGCCCTCGTCGGGCTCGAAGGTCCGGGCCCGCAGCGCCTCGCTCAGCCTCCGGGCGAGCGGCACGAGACGCTGTTCGAACTCCGGCCGGGTGAGCGACGTGGAGGTCACCGGGAAGACCGCCCGGCTCCAGATCGTCGCGAACCGGCGCAGTCTGTCCTCCGGCCCGTCCGGCTCCGCGATCACGCCGTACGCCCCACGCCGGCGTAACCGGAGGAGGCATACGGGTCCTCGTCCTCCGGTGCCGTGTCCGGCCGCCACTTCCCCAGCGGCACCAGCCCGGGTTCCACCATGTCGTACCCCTCGAAGAACCGCGCGATGTCGTCGCGCGAACGCATGATCAGCGGATTGCGGATGTCCTCGTACACCCCGACGGCACCCCCGGCCCGCTCGGGCGGCAGCGGAATGCCCTCGTACGAGGCGTGTGTCACCACCAGCAGGCTGCCGGGCGCGAGCGCGTCGCGCAGCTGGGCCACCGCTCCGTACGGGTCGTCCGCGTCCTCCACGAAGTGAAGTATGGCAACGAGGAGCAAGGCAACCGGACGGTTCAGGTCGATCAGACGCTCGGTCAGGTGGCTCGTCAGGATCTGCCGGGGGTCCCGGAGGTCGGCCCCGAGCACGCCCGCGCCCTCGTCCCCCGCCAGCACGGCCTCGCTGTGCGCCACGGCCACCGGATCGTGGTCGACGTAGAGCACGCGCGCGTCGGGGACGGCCGCCCGGGCCACCTCGTGGACGCTGCCGAAGGTCGGGATGCCGGAACCGATGTCCAGGAACTGGGTGATGCCCTCACCGGCCGCGTACCGCACGGCGCGCCGCATGAACGCCCGGTTCGCCTGCATGATCTTGGGCATCCCCGGTATGGACTCCATCGCCCGGCGGGCCGCCTGCCGGTCGACCTCGAAGTTGTGCGAACCGCCCAGGTAGTAGTCGTACATCCGGGCCACGGACGGCACCGAGATGTCGATGCTCCGCGGGGCCCAGGCGGGACGGTCCATCAGTCTCTCCAACGCGTCAGGTGGGGCGCAGGGGTTCCGGTGTTCGAGCTGAGGCTACTGATCGGTCGCCAACAGGGCGAGTGAAAACGGAAATTGGCCGTCCGTTCCGTATCGCTGCCTCCTGCAAGGGCCGTTTTGTCGCCCGAGCCCCGCCGGCCCGGTCCGAGCGCCCCGGAAACGGCCCGGGAACGCCCCCGGGAACGCCCAAGTCCGCCTCCTCCGGGTGGGGGACGGAAGAGGCGGACCGGGGATCGTGTCCTGGCTGTACACATCCGGCACTCGGGCTGTCGATCACCTCCTCGGGGCCGGTGCGGTGGGTCGCGGTGCGGTCCGGGTGACCGCCCGCACGTACGGGGAGGGGGACCGGCTACTTCGGCTTGCCGACGGCCTTGCCCTCGGGCGAGATGGCGTACCAGGTGCCGCCGACACCCTGGCCGTTGGTGTCGCCGGGCTCCTTGTCGCCCGCGAAGGTGTAGAGCGGCCAGCAGTCGATGCTCTGCTGCTTCAGCCCGTCCGGGCGGTCGAGGACGACGTAGCCCCGCCGACCGTCGTTCTTGTTGTCGATGCCCTTGGTGTCGGCGGCGTCGACCGGGGCGACGACCGGCCACTTCTCCAGGCAGGCACCGGTGCAGGCCGACGTCATCGGCCAGGGCGTGTCCTTCTCGAAGCGGTAGACCGTCATGCCGTTCGCGTCGACCACGACCTCGCCCAGTTCCGGGTCGACCCGGGTCGACAGGCCGGGCAGGTCGCCGCCCGCTTCCCCGCCCGTGTCATCGCCCGCCCCGGCCCCGCCGCCGGCGGCGGCCTTCTTGCCGTCGGGGGCCGACGCGTACCAGATGTTGCCCACCCCCTGGCCCTTGACGTCGCCGGCCTTGGTGTCCTTGGCGTACCGGTACATGGGCCAGCCGCCGACGGTCAGCTGTTTGCTGCCGTCGGCGCGGGTGACCTCGCCGAGCAGCGCCTTGTCGATCCCCTCGGCCGCCGTCGCGCCCGAGGCGGGCACGGGCGGCCAGGCGGTGGCGCAGTCGGCCTCGCAGGTCGTCTTCGGCGGCTGCGCCGTGTCCTCGTCGAAGCGGTAGAGGGTGAACCCGGCGCCGTCGGTGAGGACCTGGCCGTACTCGGCGCTGCTGCGTACCGCGAGCGCGCCCGCCGGGGCTCCTTCGGCGGCTCCGCCCTGACCGGCGGCGGCCGGGGCGGAGCCGTAGCCGCTGGGGGCGCTGCCCGCACCGGCGGGGGAGGCGGCGCCCACGTTCTGGCTGCTCGACGGCGTGCCCTGGTCCTGACCGCACGCCGTCGTCAGCGCGAGCACGCACGCAGCCGCTGCCGCGAGTGTGGCGCTCCGCCAGGAGGTGTTCATCGTCGACTCCCCGTGATCCTCTGGGTGGTGCGGCGCTCTGCTGCGCCGCCGCTGGCCCTAGGTACGGGCGGATGTGGCGGGTGTGTTCAACCACCTCCCGGATTTCTTTCCGGCCCCGTGACGGCCTCCGTACGGCGGGCCGCGGGACGGCCGTTCCGTGCGCACGGCCATCAACTTCCCGCACCGCGCGTGTCCTTCGTTCGGGGCAATCACCTCGCGCTCCCGCGTGGACGGGCCCGCGGGCGCCGAGTATCTCCGTCGTGCACGGACCCCAGCGGACCCGATCCGCACCAGCCGTACGGTTGTTCGCGCTGCTCACCCTGGCCTGGCTGTTCGCCGGCACGCCCGGCGGGACGGCCGTCGCCGACTCCTGTGCGTCCGCCGCCGCCGGCCCCGGCGGGCACGGAACGATCGCCGTGGCGCTCGCGGGCACCACCACCTGCGTCCCGGTCGAACCGGCCCCCGTCCATCCGCTCCCCCCACCACCGCCCTCCTGGTGTCCGCCCGGACCGACACCGCACCCCCCGCACACCCCCGCGCCGCACCCCACGCATCCGCCCCGGCCGCGACCGACGCCGACGCACCCGCCGGCAC